>WQUY01000001.1 GCA_009781855.1 Oscillospiraceae bacterium
ACGGGGTGGTCTTTGGGGGCGAGAGAAAAGAGCACCACCCCGCCACTTCGTGGCACCCCTCCAAGGAGGGGAATCTTCACAGGAAGCTTAGAGCATCCCTGAAAATCATCAGCAACACCCCCACACCCCAGAACGTGAATTTTCAAGGGGCGCAACTGTGTTCGCCCGGACATGTCAAAAATCATTAGTAACACCCCCCACATACCAGAGCGCAGACCCCCAACATCCTATAGATTGGTTGGTTTTTGAAAGTGGAAAATAAAAATACAAACAAAACAAAATACAGACTGACAAACAAATCAATTGCTATAATTGCAGGATTTGTTGTGGTGGTAGCACTGATTACAATCATTGCCATTGCACGGCCTTTTTCCACCGGCTCATCGGAACAACAGATTGCAGCGGAACAAGAGACAGAAAACGTGTCGCCAACCAACGACGACTCAACAGAGCGAGGAAACGATGCTCAAGAACCTCTTGAGGAAATGCCATCGGAGCATGACGGGCTTTTTGGTGCGGGCAGCTTTGTTTTATCTGCAACACCCGGCTTTCACGATGAAGCCTTCGACTTAACCATCTCCGTTCCATCGATACCCAATGTGGTTATTTACTACACGATAGACGGCAATGAACCACAACCGGGAGAAGGCAGGACTATAACTCGTGGTGAAAATACTATCCAGGTTTCAGGAAGGATTCCTGAAAGCGGGCAAATACGGGTTGAAGACAGATCAGGCTACTGGAGAAACGCCATCTTAGCTTACCATCATTCTGACACATTTCTTTCCAGCCCCGATACCAGACCGGCTGCCGAAGCAGAAATTTTGCAAGGTACAGCTTTTCGATTTCGCGGATTTGTAGATGGCGAACCTGTGACGGAAACCATCACTGCAACATACATCATTGCAGCAGATGCCGGGGTGCGATTTGCACACAGACCAATAGTGACGGTCACAGCACCTTACGAAGAGTTTATCTACATTTACAGGCATACGACCAGACCTGAGGTGCCCCAGGGGTTAGTAGGCCGTCAAAGAATTTTCAACTATGAGTATTTTGAATATGATGCAGGTGGATATGTGCCTATATTTAACTTGCCGGGCTCCACATCATTAGGAGGCGATGCATCGCGGCGCTATGCCCAAAGGACTTTTGATATATACCTTTCGAGAGGCGGACTGGACGGCGTCGTCACACATCCTGTATTTCCGGGACTATACGAACTTTATGCGTTTCGTTTGTGCAACGGAGGACAAGCCTTTATATGGGATCATATGCGAGACTCCTTTGCGCAAACGGCTTCGTCGGGGCTTAATGTATTACATGCGGACAACAACCTTGCAATAAAATTCATTAATGGCGAGTTTTGGGGATTCACCGTCATCCGTGAGCATACGAGCAATGGGCACTTTGTTGCCGGACGGACAGGGCTGGCCGAAAATAATATAGCAATCCTCAATGTCGAAAATAGCAGAAGTGAAGAGTTAGGGCGTTTCAGAGTTATGGCAGCGGTGGAGGGCTCTAGTGAGGTGGTTTACGCACGCTACCATGAGCTTATCGAATTTGTTGTTTCCCATGATATGTCAACAGACCATGCACGTGAGCGTCTTTTTAATGAGTTTTTGTGTCAGGATAATTTTATGGATTATCTTATAGTTCAGACATTCTTTCATAACCGAGCCTGGCCTGATAATAATCTGCGGATATTCAGGGCGATTACACCCAATCCGGCATCGGGAAATCCATATGATGACGGAAGATGGCGATTTATTTTGTATAACCTGGATGCAGCCCCACGCCCTAACACCCGGCCGCGTGTAATGAAATTCCCAGATCTATACGAGTTTCCCGATAGAGAAGATGCGCCGGGTCTGTATGAGTTTCGTCAGATTTTCCTGGTGTTGAATAATCCGACTTTTGTAGCGCAACTGCAAGAGCGTGCGCTCTACGTTTTGAATACGCATTTCCAAACGGAGAGATTACTGGTTCTGCACAGTGCGTTTGTTTCTCTTTATTTGCCGTTGTTGCCGGAAATGTATAATAGATTTGCCATTGAGGGAACTGTGGAAGAGTCCATTGCAGATTTTCACAGGCACAAAGAACACCTGATTGATTTCCTTAATCACCGTGGGCATTATTACCGGTTGCAGTTGGATGTGATTGCAGCGAGGGTCGATGATTAAATTTCAGCTGTGGCAAATCGCGTCAGCTTAAATACTCAAAATTACTACTCATATTTTGCAACCTACTATTCATATTTTGCAACTTACAAGCAAATATATGCAGGTTGCTGCTTGCCCTATTTATTTTATAAGAGTTTTCTGCTATATTTTTTGCAATGTGTGATACCAGTGCTAACGTAGCTGGAAAGCGAGGCGTGAGCTTTCGGAAATTTATGCCCTGAATATTCAAAATAACGAAAACAAAAAGTGAATATTCAATTTGCAAATAAGCCATAAACATTGTCGCTATTGTGTTTCTTGGACTATTGTAGTAAAATGCTCTTAATAACAAAGTTTTTGTGCGAATAAAATGGACGAAATTTACCCGCAAATTAGCGTTGGCTCAATTCCTGCTCTTTTTGGAATAGGCTTATACCTGAATTTGGATAACTGTTCACAAAAGCACAAGGCGTGCAAATTTAAAAATCAAAGGTAAAAACGAGAGGAGGCAAGCGTATAAACTAATAAGAGAAACGCATCAAAATAATAACAAGGAATACGCGATCCTGCGCACATACAAATCAAAATATAAAATGATGTAACTTGACTTAACCAATTTTAAAGTAAGATATAAACATCGGAAGGAGTATATAGTTGAAGATTCAAATGTCAACTGATTATGCTGTACGAGCACTACAGTATATTCATGCACATGATGATGAGATTCTCACGGGATATGAAATAGCGGAGGCTATTGGCGTTCCATACCCTTTCTTTGCCAGAATAGCTGGTCAGTTAAAAAGAAAAGGTTTACTTGCCACAGTGAAAGGGCGGAATGGCGGATATTGCCTGGCGAAACCGTTAGAAAGTATAGATTTTTATGAAGTGTTTGTCTCAACTGAGGGAGAATTGCAAATGAGCCACTGCCTCATGGAAAACCGCAGTTGCAATAGAGAAGCCGAGGCATCTTGTGGGCTTCGCGGATTTATTTGCGATTTGCAAAAACGTGTTATTTCCGAAATGTCTGGAAAGAAGCTTGTGGAGTTGGCTCCATAAAAAACTTAATATTATTTAAAACTCCCCTATCATTGTGAGCAACTGCAAACGCCTTGCTTACGCTGATGGGGGATTTAATCATTGCTGAAAAAAGAGGAATCGTGACCAAATTGTGACATAAATTGTGTATGTTGTTCATGAAGGGTGAAATGTGTGACGAGTGAAAGAAAGGTGACGTGTCATGAAAACAAAGAAAACACTAGCGATTCTCACTGCAATTTTTATGCTAACAGCAATGCTTGCTCCCGCACTCGCTGCGGAGGACAATGAAGAAATAGACTGTTTGGAAATTGTGGACATTTGCGAGGAGCCGAGCCCAGAGGCACCCCTAGACCCGGAATTGGGTATGGCCGTGGATCTGGATACAAACCAAGAATCGGAAATGGAATTGGAAGATTTGCTGGAGTTTGAAAACTTGCAAGAAGATGACAGTGACGAGTTGCTTGAAAATCAGGCTCAAGTACCTGATGAATGTGAAGAAAACTGTGAAGATCCTCAATGCTGCGAAGAAGATGCAGGTGTCGTTTCAATGGCTGTTATGACCAACGTGTCTCTAGACCTAGATTTGTGTGTATTTTGTGATGGAGTCGGGTGTGCCGAGTGTGAAGAACCAGTGGACAATAGGGTGCTGTACAGAGTTTGGTACGATTATTTTGCTGGAAATGGACGCACTCTAGGATATCCGGGACTTAATGAAGGCGGGAACTTTTTCCCAATGGCTATTTATAAATATGATCCGAACAATCCAGGCAATATAACAAATAAATTGACATCTTACTGTGCCTATGGAGGCTCTGTAGCATTTGCCGGTGACGAGCAGCATAATCCTCTTGGCTGCAAAGGCTACTACATAGACACCAGCAACTCTGATATCGAAGCAAAGTTCAGGCAGGCTTTCGAATATATTGAATGCGTGTATGGGGATAGCGTAGATCCTTTCAAGAGAGTGATAACCCAGACTGTTGTATGGGCGCTGCGTGATTGCATAAACATCAATTCAAGTAGTTTTGAAAATGCGAATCTGAGCAATGACGAAAGAGCCGCAGTATTGGATATACTGAGTAACTATCAGACCCACACAGGTAATGGCAATGTTGTTGGCGTACTTTATCTGATATGCGAAGCACATTCAGATGCCAGTGAATGGAGATATTGCCAACCTCAAATAGTCCCATTATATGGCCAACCAGGTGGAGGTTGCACCGACTGCAACAATGGCGAAGAGCCAGACGACGTGGACGAGCCAGACGACGTGGATGAGCCAGACGACGTGGATGAGCCAGACGATGTGGACGAGCCAGACGATGTGGACGAGCCGGACGATGTGGACGAGCCAGACGATGTGGACGAGCCAGACGATGTGGACGAGCCGGACGATGTGGACGAACCAGACGATGTGGACGAGCCGGACGATGTGGACGAGCCGGAAGACGTGGATGAACCGGACGACGTGGATGAGCCGGATAACGCAGGTGAGCCCGCAGCATTAATCGAGCCCGTCGCATGGGTTGAGTTGAGTGAACTTGATTATGATTACTATGAACCGAGCATCGTTGAGGTGCCAATCGAATCAATCAACATGCCAACCGCAGATGCCTTGCCTCCCGCTCGCACTCCGTTGGTTGCCGATGCTCCAGAATGGATTGAACTTGACGATGAAAGTGCTCCGCTGAGCAGTTGGGAAGGGCTTTCAGATGAGGGCGCAGTGGTATTTGATGAGCTTGACGAAATGGTGCCTTTAGGCCAAATGCCGCAAACAGGTATCCGCAATATGAGCGAAATGCTCATCATATGGTTGTGCATATCACTTTTGGCATCTTTGCTCACAAGCGTTACGATTAGAACCATTAAAAAGAGATAAAGCCGATGGGTATTTGATTCACGACAAAGCACAAATAATTGAGCGCCGAGTGTTAAGGTTTTAGCTGACGGAAGTTGAACTCCCGTCAGCTTTACTTTCCGCTCTCAATTTTTATTATTTGTGCTTTGTAATTTTCAAACAGCCCCCTGCTCTATTAATTATAGTTACCCCATTGTTAATTTTGGTTGAAGATGATAAAATCAAATAATCACTATGGGTATGGAGGATGCAGTGGGAGAAAGAACAGAAATACCGGCAAACGAGATAGACAATCAAAAAAATATAATGCAGCGCGTGCTTGAAGTATCACTTGCAAGACCTGAGCAGCCGTTTGCATACATAGATACATACGGGTGTCAGCAGAATGAATCGGATAGTGAAAAGCTTCGTGGGATGCTTGCGGAAATGGGCTATGCCTTTACTGCCGATGAATTTCAAGCGGATATCATCGTTATAAACACATGCGCAATACGCGAAAATGCCGAGAACCGAGTTTTTGGCAACATTGGTGCGCTGGTACACACGAAAAAAGCAAAGCCCTCACAGATTATTGCATTTTGCGGATGCATGGCGGCAGTGCCTGAAACGGTAGAGAAAGTGCGGCAATCATACAAGCATGTTGACCTCATGTTTTCACCAAATGTGCTTTGGAGATTTCCGGAACTGTTGCACAGAGCGCTAAATGAAAGAGGCCGGATATTTGAAACTGCTGCAAACGAGGGCGCAATTGCAGAAGGACTTCCGGCACACCGAGATGGAACAGTCAAGGCATGGCTGCCAATCATGTACGGCTGTGATAACTACTGCTCATATTGTATAGTGCCTTATGTACGCGGAAGAGAGAGAAGCCGTGAGCCTGAGGCTATTTTGGCTGAAGCCCAGGGTCTTATAAACGATGGGTTTAAGGACATCACCCTGTTGGGGCAGAATGTCAATTCATACGGAACAGGGCTTTCAGAAAAGACAAATTTTGCATCACTGATACGTAGGATTAATGAAATTGAAGGCGAATTTCTTATTAGATTCATGACAAGCCACCCGAAAGATGCAGGATTTGAGCTCTTTAAGGCAATGGCTGAGAGCGAAAAGGCTGCGCATCATATTCATCTTCCGTTTCAAGCAGGAAATGACCGCATCCTTGGATTGATGAATCGCGGATATACGCATGAGCAGTATTTGGAAAAAATCATTACTGCCCGAGAACTGATACCGGATCTCGTGATCACCAGCGATGTTATAGTCGGGTTTCCCGGCGAAACCGAGGCAGAATTTGAAGATACCTTGAAGCTTGTTGAAAAAGCGCAGTTTGATGCGATGTTTACTTTTCTATACTCAAAGCGCCCAGGCACTCCGGCAGCGGAACTGGAAGACAAAACGCCTAGAAATATAAAGCAAGAAAGATTTGACAGACTGCTTGCACTACAAAATGCCATCTCTGATGAAAAACATACAAAGTACATCGGAAAGTCCGTGAGGGTGTTGGTAGATGGGCAGTCACACGATGAAAGATACCCTGTCAATGCACGAACTAACGGAGGCAGGCTGGTACATTTGAGCGGCGCAGAAGCCCTAATCGGGCGATTTGTAAATGCAAAAATCACGCACTGTAATTCGTGGTCATTATTTGGAGTATCTCAAGAAGGAGAAAATGCATGATGCCAAAAATCAGGATATTTCGTTCCGGAGAACTGATTGCGCAGACCGAAGCAATAATCGGTGAAACATTGCTTGACCGCATCAATGCGGTAGGCGTATTCATTGATGCGCCATGCGGCGGAAAGGGCAGGTGCGGGAAGTGCCTTGTGCGCCTTTCACCGGAAGGCGAGCAAATCCTTGCGTGCAAAACTTTGATTGAAAAAGATACGGATATTTATCTGCCGGAAGAGATGGATATGATGATTGCCGGTGCGGAAAGTTCAGCTTCGTTAAATCTTGCAGACAGGCCATATCCGCCGTCGCAGGGCAAAAAACTTGGTGTGGCAATTGATGTAGGCACAACAACGGTGGTTGCACACCTTACAGATATAGTCAGTGGTATGCGTATTGCAACGGCGAGCGGGGTTAATGCCCAGCGGCCTTACGGAGCAGATGTGATCAGCCGAATACAATATTGCGCCGAAAACGGACATGCACGGCTCACGCAGCTTATCAGGGAGCAAATTGAGTCATTGATTCGGCATACCTGCACAATTTCCGGTGAGCGGGCGCGTGATATAGGCTATATTGCAATAGCAGCCAATACCATAATGCAACATTTAGCTGCGGGATTTTCACCTGTGGGCATGGGCGTGGCGCCCTTTGAGCCGGTCAGTTATTTTGGCGACGAACATCCGGCATGGGACGGGCTTGCAGTGGGCAGAGGTGCTAAGATTTACTATGCCCCGGCAATATCAGCCTACGTTGGAGGAGATATCACCGCCGGGATGCTTGCCGCCAAACTCAATGAAACAAACGGCCCTACCGTTTACCTCGACATAGGAACAAATGGTGAAATTGCCATGAAAAGCGGAGCAACTTATTATTGTTGTGCAACTGCCGCCGGGCCTGCCTTTGAGGGGGCAGAAATCACGATGGGCATGGCCGCAATCAGCGGTGCCATCAATCATGTCAAATGGGAAGATGGCATGAAGCTGTCAATAATAGGCGAAAAAGAACCACAAGGGCTGTGCGGCTCAGGGCTTCTGGATGCACTTGCTGTTTTGCTTGACACCGGGGCAGTTGATGAGACAGGCAGACTGCTTGACCCTGACGAGATAGACCATGCTATTGCAGAGCATATAGGCAAAGTTTGCGATGAAAACGTGTTTTGGTTATCAAAAACGGGTGACGGTGTTTACATGTCCGCAAAGGATATAAGGAAGCTACAACTTGCAAAAGCAGCCATTGCGGCAGGGATTTATACATTGCTGCAACAAGCCGGGTTTGCAGCAAATGAGGTAAAATCATTTGTTCTTGCCGGAGGATTCGGCAGTTATATGGATCATGTCAGTGCGGCAAAAATAGGGCTTTTCCCAGAAGAGTTTCTGCCGATAACACAAACTATGGGAAACACTGCCGGTGAGGGTGCGGCACTTGCTGTGCGCTCGGCAGAGGCAAGGGTAGCGTTGGATGAAATTCGTGCGCATTGCGAATATGTTGAGCTATCGACAAGCAAAGTCTTTAATGATGCATTTATTGAGCATATACTATTTAACCAAGCAATTTAACCGTTCGGTAGGAGGGAAAATTCAATGAATAATTACGAAAAACTTGCAGAAAAGGCGAAAGAATGCGGGTTTAACCACTTTGCCCCGCTCGATGTCTCCACTTTGGAATTTATGCAGAGCATTCGCGATATGTGCAATGCAGATCAGTGCGAAAACTACAACAAGTCGTGGTCTTGCCCACCCGCGTGTGCATCGCTGTCCGAAATGCGAAGCCGCGTTGAGCGTTATTCGGGAGGCATCCTTGTCCAAACAGTTGGCGATCTCGAAGACAGCTATGACTGGGAAGGCATTATGGAGGCCGGGGCGGCACAGAAAGAGAAATTTGCAAAGCTTTGGGCTGCACTGAGCAATGAGTATGACGATGTTCTGGCAATGGGGACAGGCATGTGTAAGCTTTGTGAGGCATGTTCATATCCAGACGCGCCGTGCAGGTTTCCTGACAGGATGGAAGTATCTATGGAGGCATGTGGACTATTTGTCAGCAAGGTTTGCACAGACAATGGCCTTTCATATAATTACGGCCCGAATAAAATAGCCTTTACATCATGCTTTTTGATGAGATAGAGGGCGAAGAGCCTCGGTTTGCTTACTTAGAAAGGGAAAGCATTGTTATATAAAAATCATACAGGAGCGCCTTGCGCTCTGGTCAGCAACATTCAGCATTATACAATACATGATGGGCCAGGAATAAGAACCGCAATTTTTTTTACCGGATGCACCATGAGATGCATTTGGTGTTCAAATCCCGAAACGATTCTGTCGAGTCAACAACTGGGGGTGTATCCGGTAAAATGCCTGTCCAGGGATAAATGCGGATATTGTGCGCAAGATTGCCCTCAAAAGGGTCTGCCAATAAAATTCGACGAAAGCGGAACGCTAAAAACGCTGACCATGACTGAAAAATGCCGGGATTGCCTTAAATGTGCCGACATTTGTCCGCCCAGGGCAATTAAGCTCTGGGGTGAAAAGAAAACCCTTTCCGAGCTTATGAAAGTAGTAGTGTCTGACAGGAATTTTTATGACCGTAGCGGTGGGGGTGTTACCCTCAATGGCGGAGAAGTTATGATGCAATGGGAATTTGCCTCAATGCTGCTTAAAGCATGTAAAGAAGTGGGGATAAACACGTGTGTTGAAACAGCGCTGCACTGCCCCAGTGAGCATATGGAAGCCGTTTATGAGCACACGGATCTTGTGATTGCAGATATCAAACACATGAATAGCGATGCACACAAAAAATACACAGGTGTGGGTAACGAACTCATACTGAAAAATCTCATTAAAACAGTCGCGCTGGGCAAAAAACTCGTCATCCGTACCCCTGTAGTTCCGGGGTATAACGGAGACGAGTCTCATATTCGAGCAATGGCAAAGTTCATTAAAGAAGAACTGTGCGGCGCAATTATTTCATGGCAACTGCTGCCGTTTAGAAAACTTGGAACAGAGAAATACGAATCGCTTATGATTGAGTATCCGATGGAAAATTATATGCCACCTGATCGAAGCGAGTGGGAGATGGAACTTATAAGGCTTTCGGAGATGATAAAGCGTGAATACGGACTTCCGGCATCACCCGGGTCAAGCGAAAAATTGATATAGCAGGCGAACACGACGCCCCCCACCAGACAGGCTGATGAGGGGCGTCGTTCTTGTCTAAAAAGATGCTAAACCGTTAGTATCTTAACTTCACCGTCAACGACAGTTAATCCAACCTGTTTTACAGCAACAGCGTAATTTAAAATCATCTCAGAGGCGATTGAATCCTCTATTTGTGTTTGGATGAGCCTGCGAAGATTTCTGGCGCCATACGCCTGAGAGTATGATGTGTCGGTCAGATATTCAAGCAAGCTATCGTCATAGCGCAGTTCTATGGGCTTTTCTGCCATGGCATCACGCAGTTCTTCGAGCATGAGCTTTGCGATTGCTCTGAAATTATCTTTTGTCAGATGGTTGAAATAAACTATGGAGTCAATTCTGTTTATAAACTCAGGTCTCAGGAAATCTTTGAGTGCTTTCTCAGCTTTTTCTTTACCTTGCTCATCTCTTGAGCGGTTAAAGCCGACAGCACCGTCTTTTTTGTCACTGCCAGCATTTGTTGTCATGATGATGACGGTGTTTTCGAAATTTATCATACGCCCGTGGGCATCCGTAATGCGCCCATCGTCAAGTATTTGAAGCAAAATATTCATCACATCCGGATGAGCCTTTTCGATTTCATCAAAAAGCACTACGCTATATGGCTTTCTGCGGATTTTCTCTGTGAGTTGCCCGGCTTCATCATATCCGACATAACCCGGCGGTGAGCCAATGATACGGGAAACAGCGTGCTTTTCCATAAACTCAGACATGTCAAGTCTAATCAAGGACTCCGGTGAGTCGAAAAGATCCGATGCCAACCGCTTTACAAGCTCGGTTTTGCCAACCCCGGTCGAGCCGATGAAGATAAATGATACAGGCTTGCGCTTTGGAGAAATGCCAACCCGGTTGCGTCTTATAGCGGCACAAACTACATCAACAGCCTCATCCTGACCGACTATATGTTCCTTGAGGCGTGTGTCAAGCTCTGAAAGCCGTTTGAATTCATCCTCACGGATACTGGAAGCAGGAATATTCGTCCAAAGCTCTATCACACGGGCTAGGTTATCAAGCGCGAGTTCTGGGACGCCCTTAGCCTCCAACTCATCCAGTTCATTGGCTAGCCTTAAATCAAGGCTTCGAATCTCGGCGAGACGGGCATAGTCACTTCCGTTGGGAGCAGACAAAATCAACTCGCGTTCCTTATTTAAGTCAGCTTTTTCTCTGTTTATAGAATCCTTGCGTGAAATTATTTCACTTTTAAGATTCATGTCAGAACAGGCTTCGTCGATAAGGTCGATAGCCTTGTCGGGAAGGAATCTGTCTGAGATATAACGCTCTGAAAGCAGAACCGCTTGACGTGCCATATCGTCGGATATAGAAACTCCGTGGAAAGCCTCATAATAGTGCTTAATGCCTATAATAATATCTATTGACTCGCTGATTGACGGCTCTGCAACAATTACCGGCTGAAACCTGCGTTCAAGTGCGGCATCCTTTTCTATATGCTTTCTGTACTCAGTGAATGTAGTTGCTCCGATGACCTGAATCTCGCCTCGTGAAAGCGCTGGCTTCAGTATATTTGCAGCATTCATGGAGCCTTCAGCGTCGCCTGCACCGACAAGACTATGCACCTCGTCAATGACCAATATTACGTTGCCGTGATTTTTGATTTCCTCAACCAGACCCTTCATTCGGCTTTCAAACTGACCACGAAATTGAGTGCCTGCAACCAGAGCGGTAAGGTCAAGCAAATACACTTCCTTGTCTCGCAGCTTGTTGGGCACCTCGCCGTCAAAAATGCGTTGGGCAAGGCCTTCTGCTATTGCCGTTTTACCTACGCCCGGTTCACCGATGAGGCAAGGGTTGTTTTTTTGTCTCCTATTGAGGATTTGTACGACACGCTCGGTCTCTGTTGTTCGTCCGACAATCCTGTCAAGTTTTCCGTCTGCGGCTTTGCGCGTTAGAGATATGCAATAACTCTCAAGATACTTGCGTTTCTTACTGCCGTGAGACCCTTGGCCTGGCTCTCTTTCTTTTCCATCGCGTCCGGGTCTGGAAAGATCTCTGGGAGGAGAATCGTCAGGCCCACCAAAAAGCCTGTTTAAAAAAGGAAATGTTGCGGTCTTTCCATCATCAACGCTATCCTCTTGCTCCATAAGGCCTTCCATTGCGCCCATGGCGTCCATTCCACCCATAGCATCCATCATTTCATCGGTCAGGCTTTCAAGATCCTCATCGGTAAGCCCCATTCTTTTTATGATATCTTCGACCGGCTTAATATTGAGTTCACGTGCGCATTTTAAGCAAATGCCCTCGTTAGTAGTCAGTCCGTTTTCGATTTTTGTTATAAAAATTACAGCAGGATTTTTATTACATCTTGCACAAATCTGTGGTCGCATTAATTATTTACCTTCCTTTTTGCGGTCACTGCCGCACTATCCGTATTTTTCATTATTCTCAGATATTTAATCAAATAACTCACAAGAGCTATAAAAGTTAAACCAATGGCAATTGAAATAAGCGTTATTGAGACCTCGGCCGGAATATTCCTAAACAACATAAGAGTTACGCACACTAAGAAGAATACAACTGTAGAGGCTTTCCCGATTAGGTTAGATGCAGGCAAATCAGCATGCGCCTTTTTGTGGAGCACAAGGCCACCTGCGCCCATGAGTAGTTCTTTTACCCCTGCAAGAAGGACCGCCCAGAATGGAATAAGTCCATCAATGGTGATACAAACCATAACAGATATAGTCATAAGCTTGTCGCCCAAAGGGTCGAGCACTTTTCCCAAATTGGACGAGGCCTTATATTTCCGTGCTAAAAACCCATCGAGAAAATCACTGAAAGCAGCTAGGGCATATATGAGTACAGCGTAGAGATTATTGTCCGTTTCGTCCGAAAAATATACTATAATAAATACCGGCACCAGACAAATTCGAAATACAGATATTATATTTGGAACAACTTTCACCCCAAGTATTCCCCCCGAAAATGTAAAATGTAAAACATAAAATGAGCAGGTGGGCGCAAAACCTGAGCAATAAAGAATCGTGTGTGTCCTCTTAATTCTTTTTTTCGCATTTTATATTCTGCATTATTACGTATTTAAATGCCCAGCAAAT
Source organism: Oscillospiraceae bacterium (assembly GCA_009781855.1). Taxonomy (GTDB): domain Bacteria; phylum Bacillota; class Clostridia; order Oscillospirales; family Oscillospiraceae; genus WRMH01. The sequence goes on from WQUY01000001.1 coordinate 12,986, forward strand.
CGGCAACGATATTGTTATTCACAAAATAATTTAAAACAGAAGTTTCTTCAAGAAGCTCAATTGCGAGAAGCCCAAAGTAACGCACGAACGCGGCCAATGCCAGCACGATAAGGATTCCTTTAACAAAGCCAAACGCGACCCCGGCTATTATATCCAGTAGCCTGAGCCCCGGCAATGAAAACACGAAACCAATAAGATTACCGATAACTGCAAATATGATTGCCAGAAGCACAAAAGCGATTGCAAACACAGCGACATACGCCAGCACAGACGAAAGCCTGCTTGCAATCATGTCGGAAAGAGGTCGCTCCGATTCATCATCTAAAGAGAGCTCCGCGATCCTTATGGCTGCGGGGATGGGCAATCCGATATGACGAAGTACTGTAAAGGCCGAGCTAAATTCTTCCGAATCGTTATCATGTTCGATTGGCTCATATTCGATTTCTTCCGCATCAAGCTCATTGAGTGTCGTGTCAACAACCCCACCAACGAAAGGAATCAAAATCCCTTCAAATTCATTTGAATATGCATCAGCGGCTATGTTCGCAACTAAAAGCGCAACAATAAGGGCAACGACACCAAAAGCGCCTCGTATAAGCCCATTTCTATAGCCGCGCCAGACACTATAAACGACAATTCCGATAATGGCCAAGTCTATCAAAAATGGAGTCAATCCGACACCTCCCTAAATCTAAATAACAAACACTATACTAGTCATCATTCACCCTTACAGCGAGCGCTAAATGCTCGCCTGTTGCGACTGCAACACCAGCGTCCAGTGCCAATACTCTGGTCAATCCTGATAGAGGATTCTCGCCATAAAAGTGTAATTCATTAAATTCAGAATCATAAATGGTTATGCCATCGTTTCGTAAAACAAACAAAGAACCGTTTTTGTAGGACATTGAAATGATTTCACGGTTGGTGGTAAGCTCACCCTGGATTCGCCCGCGCTCATCAAGCTTGACAACGCGCCCCACATGTCCGACACCGTAGTCCATAAGATTCAGAATGATGACTCCATCTTGAATAATAAATCCACTAAGGCGTTTTTCGAAGAATTCGAAAAGTGCGCTACCGTTGCCGTCATCGTCAATAATGATCAGTGAATCTGTGGATATGGCGAGCAAATTGTTGTTTGACAGAAAACGTATGTCTAAAACAAGGCTTCCCGGAAGGATAAACTCGCTGTCTGGCTCTTGTCCTCGAAGGCCGTGGAACAAAGCAACTCTGCTGCCTGTGTCAATCAGGTTAAGCACTGCAAGCGTTCTGTTGTCATTTGACAAAGCGGCAGACAAGGCATATCCGCTGCCGAGGTTGACTCTGTACATTCCGATGCCGCGGTCGTTATAAACAGTGATGACGCCCCTTAGCGCATTGTCCTCCTGTGTGCTGACCGCAACCCATCCGCGTTGATTAACAGAAGCAGACACTATTGGGCCGCTGGCCTCAATAGACGAAATGAGTTGACCGGAGTCGAACACGCGTGCCGCAGTTCCACCGATGTCAAAAGCGATAGCCCGTCCATTATTTGCAGAGACTGCTGGCCTGAACATGCGAAAAGCATCTCTGAGCGTTTCGTTGCCGTTGTGATCCAGAACTTGGATACCCAGTGTACCGGCCGCTGCGATACCATCGCCCAAATTCGCAAAAGTCCTGTTGCGTCCGACATAAAACGGAAGTTCATCGGCTATTTCAATAGGTGCGGTGGGTACGAAAATGCTTGTGAACCAATTGAAATTTACTTGACGCCCGGCTATAAGCGAAATCGAAACATATGTCAGTATGATAAGAGAAACAAGGGAAAAGGCGATACCAACAATTCTGTGCCATTTTTTTTTAGGTTTTTTTTTGCCGAACATGGCTTACTATTCTCTCCATTTCAAAGCAATTCGAGATTATACCATTTTTTTAGAGAAAAAGAAACAAAAATTAAGTGAACATTTCGCCAACACTGCCGTCATACCAAATCCTTGTAAGATAGAGTCCCCCTGGCGGAACTGTCGGGCCTGTCAAGCGCCTGTCCTTCTTCTCAAGTAAAGCTGGCAGGTCGTCCGGCAGAATTTTGCCTTCAGAAACATAAAGCAGTGTTCCTGCCATGGCTCTGGCCATGTTGTATAGAAACCCGTTTGCACAGGCTTTAAGCTCAGTTATGGGGCCCTTTTCTTCAATCTCGTACCAGTATACAGTCCTGATCGTCGTTTTTGTCTCTGTACCTACTGAGCGAACGGCTGCAAAATCATGCGTTCCGACAAAGTGACGAGCGGCCTGTTTCATGGCCTCGATATTAAGCTTTTGCGGATAAAAATATGCTCTGTTGGAATAAAAGGGGTTTCTGATACGGGAATTATAGATTCTGTAAGTATATTCCTTCTTTATGCAAGAAAGATTTGCGTCAAAATCATCAGGTGCATACATGGCCTGTTGCAATGCGATATCCGGCGGAAGGAGCGAATTGAGCGCCAGCGGGAGCCTTTCCGGAGGGATGGCTGACGATATTCTGAAATTTGCACAATACCGCTCGGCGTGAACGCCTGCGTCCGTCCGTCCGCAACCATGCACTTTAACATGGTGACCAACAAGCCGACTCAGCGCATCTTCCAGAGTACCCGCAATGGTTGTTTCAGTTTTTTGCACCTGCCAGCCGTGGTATTTACAGCCATCGTACATGATTCTTGCAGCAATATTTCTCATATCTGACCAAATGCCAATCCGCGAAGCAAAATGACTGTGGTCACGACAACTGCGCTGCAAGCGAGCGCAATATAATCTCTTGCTTCTGCATGTAAGACCTTCATCCTGGTTCTGCCCTCGCCGCCGTTATAGCAACGGCTCTCCATTGCAGTTGCCAGTTCATCTGCTCTGCGGAATGCGCTTATAAAAAGAGGAATTATAAGCGGAAGTATCGCTTTTGCTCTTTTTATGAGGCCGCCTGATTCAAAATCTGCGCCGCGTGATTTCTGTGCACTTATGATTTTGTCGGTTTCCTCAATCAGTGTCGGAATAAATCTGAGGGCAATGCTCATCATCATGGCGAGCTCATGTATTGGCAAGCGAAATTTTTTCAGTGGGCTGAGCATTTGTTCAAATCCGTCAGTTAATGCGATTGGGGAAGTCGTATAGGTCAGCAAAAATGTGCCTATGATGAGCATTAACAGTCTTGATGCCATAAATGCGGCGGTAAAAAGACCCTCACGAGTGATGACAATAAACCTGTATTCAAATAAAATAGTTTGCCCTCTGATAAAAAATATGTTCAGAACAACTGTGAATAAAATTATTATTATTATGGGTTTGAGTCCGCGCAAAATCGCCTTTATCCCGATTTTTGAAAGCAGTGAACAAGTCAGCAGCACCAAGGCCATAAGCACATAACCCAATACGCCCTTTGCTAGAAAAAGCGCTGTGATATAAACAAATGTAAGGACAAGCTTCACCCGTGGGTCGAGCCTATGTACGATTGTGGTTCCGGGGAAAAACTGTCCGAGCGTAATATCTTTAAGCATAGTCACTCCCCCGCATTGACTTGGCAGCATCCGGCTGGGGCGTAAGGTCTGCAACCGAAAGCTCATGGCCTGCTTTGTGCCCATTTGCAAATTGACTCAGGGCTTTGCGCATTTGGGTAATCGTATAGATATCATTCGGCAAATGGATACCTTGTGCGCGAAGCCGATCTGCAACAAGAGCAACCTTGGGTGCAGTCAGCCCCAGGTTGTTTAGCAGTTCATGTTTGGAAAACACCTGTGCCGGAGTGCCTTCCAGTGCAATTTTTCCTTGCTCAAAGAGTACTATCCGGTCAACAGAACGCGCAATCTCTTCCATATCGTGTGTGACCATAATAATGGTGGCATTGTGCGCAACTTTATATTCTTTGACATTTCTGATTATCTCATCACGGCCTTTAGGGTCAAGTCCGGCAGTCGGTTCATCGAGAATCAGCACCTCGGGACGCATAGCTATGACTCCGGCAATCGCAGCACGTCGCTTTTCACCGCCAGATAACTCAAAGGGTGATTTTTTGAGCAGCTTGTCACTCAACCCGGCAAATCCGGCGGCCTCAAGTACACGTTCAGAGATTTCAGATTCCGAAAGTTGCATATTTTTGGGGCCGAAAGCGATATCGTCGAACACAGTTGACTCAAAAAGTTGGTATTCCGGGTACTGAAAAACAAGCCCAACCTTAAAGCGAATCTCACGTGTAAAACTTTTTGACTCATGAATATCGCGCCCGTCATAAAAGACATGCCCTGATGTCGGTTTCATCAAGCCGTTCAGATGCTGAATAAAGGTCGATTTTCCGGAGCCTGTTGCACCGATGACCCCAAGGTATTCGCCTTGCTTAACTTCAAAATCAACATCATTGATCGCAGCACGTTCAAAAGGAGTGCCGATGCTATAAACGTGTTTTAGCTTCTCTGTCTTTAAAAGCGCCAATTGTGCGTCATCCTTTTACTTTTTGTACTTGCCTGAGTTGAGTCGGCTGATGATAAAAAAGATATATGCGAAAACTAATATAAAGAATAAAATGCCAAGCCAGGGGTTCTCGCTCAGCCTTTGATGCCAAGGGGCATAAAGAAGCTCTCCCACAGTGAGAATTGTAAACACGATAGAAAGCGGCAGAAGAAGCCGAAATGCAATATACCTGCATTGTCTCTTTTGATCCTCAGGCGTCTCGGTTTCTTTAAGCGGAAGGAAATTAAGGCCAATGCCCAGAAGTACACCCTGACCGAGCATCATAATGATTGTAGCCACCCAAAGCAGTGCAGTGACAATGATTTGAAATATTAACACACTATCCAAGTTATTTCCTCCTAAGATTGCGTCATCACCCTATAGCCGCAAAAATTGCATCGGCGCATTCATCTACTGTTAATGCGTCCAACGGCAGGTCAAATCCGTCTTCTTTTAGTTTGTGCAGCAAGGAGGTTGTGACCGGCACATCCAATCCTGCCTGCCGCAGCGTCTTGTCATCCATGAATACTTCCCTTGGCGCTGCGTCCAGAAGCACCTTGCCTTCAGACATTACGATGACCCTGTCTGCATAAATAGCCTCATCCATATGATGTGTGATAAGCACAACGGTGACGCCTAGATTATTGCGCAAATTCCGGATTACCTTTATAATGCTCTCTCTTCCCTTGGGGTCAAGCATGGCAGTAGGTTCATCAAACACAACGCACTGGGGCTCCATGGCAAGTACACCAGCTATAGCCACCCTTTGCTTCTGCCCCCCGGAGAGCAGATGAGGAGCATGTTCGCGGTATTGATACATGCCGACATTTTTCAAAGCCTCATCTACGCGCCTGCGTATCTCGTCTGAGGGATAGCCCAGGTTTTCAGGTGCAAAGGCGACATCTTCTTCAACAACTGTTGCCACGATTTGATTGTCAGGATTTTGAAAGACCATGCCGACCCTACGTCGGATCTCCAGCACGAGTTCTTCGTTGGAGGTGTCAGCACCGCAGACCAAAACACGACCGCCGGAAGGCAGCAAGATGGCATTAAAATGTTTCGCAAGAGTGGATTTGCCCGAACCATTATGCCCAAGTATTGCCACAAAGGTGCCTTGTTCGATTTCAAGGTCAAGACCGCGCAAAACAATCCTTGGTTCAGAATCGTCCGCGCCCAGATAAGCAAACTCTAAATTTTCAGTCGTGATAATATTTTCCATAGTTTTAACCATTTTTGACCATGCTTATTCCCACCTGCATGTCGCACCGCACGGTAGCGCAAGACCACTTGCTTTTACAGGAAGCCCCAGTTCGCGACTTTGTGCATGGCCTCCAAGCAAAGCGCTTGTGATATATGTAAGTGTTCCCGGTGAAAGCCCTGTTGTATATGAGTTTATCAGGACAAACAGCGGATTGTCGCTCAAAACGCCTGAGCAGAGCTTAACAAAATCGAAAAGACTGTCTTCAAGCTTCCAGACTTCTCCGGATGGGCCTCTGCCGTATGACGGCGGATCCATGATGAGCGCATCATATTTTCGCCCTCGGCGAATCTCACGCTCAACGAATTTTGCACAGTCATCAACAATCCAGCGTACAGCATCGTCTTTTAGTCCGGATGCAACTGCGTTTTCCTTAGCACGCAAAACCATGCCCTTTGCAGCGTCAACATGGCAAACACTCGCTCCCGCTGCCGCTGCTGCAATAGTTGCGGCGCCTGTATAAGCGAATAAGTTGAGGACGCTGACTTGTCGGTTTGCAGATTTTATTTTATCTGTGATGTAGTCCCAATTCGCAGCTTGCTCCGGAAAAAGCCCTGTGTGTTTGAAGTTCATAAGGCTGACGCTAAAGGTTAGGTTGCGATAACCGACTGGCCATCTGTTTGGCATTTTGTTTTCTATCCACTTGCCGCCGCCGGACGATGAGCGTATGTATCGGGCGTCAAAGTTATGCCATCCGGGATGTTCCTTTGGTGTGTGCCAAATGGCCTGTGGATCAGGTCTTACCAATACAAAATTTCCCCAACGCTCCAACTTTTCGCCGTCGGAGCAGTCAAGCAGCTCATAATCAATCCACTTATCAGCAAGCCACATCAGAAGCACCTCTAATACTACAAAACCACGTTATTGTATCAGTTTGTCATCATCAAGTCAAATTCGCACACAGTCACAATCTACATCCATCGTTGCAAATGCATTCAGATCCATTGCCGCCCTGCGACCGGCAAGATACTCATAATACCCCTGACAGCCTATCATTGCGGCATTGTCGCCACAAAGATTCAGCGGGGGTATATACAAAGTCATGTTGTGCTCTTTTGCCGCATTGACCAAATCGGCGCGGATACGGGAGTTTGCTGCAACACCACCGGCTATGGCAATTTTGTTGTGGTTAAACTGCTTTGCTGCAGACATGACCCGTGGAACGAGTATGTCACTGACAGCCACTGCAAAAGAGGCAGCAAGCGAAGCTTTATCAAGCGGCTCGTCTTTTTGCCCGGAATTATGAACGATATTGACCACAGCAGTCTTTAGGCCTGAAAAAGACATATCATATGGATGGCCGTCAATTACAGGGCGCGGCAAGCTAAACTTTGCCTCATCTCCTGATACAGCCAGCTGATCAAGTGCAGACCCGCCCGGATACCCAAGTCCAAGTACACGTGCAGCCTTGTCGAAGCATTCGCCAGCCGCATCATCACGTGAGCGCCCGATGATGCAAATATCAGTATAGCTGCGCACATCAGAGATAAGGCTGCTACCGCCCGATACAATCAGGCAAAGAAACGGCGGCTCTAATTCAGGAAACGCAATATAATTTGCAGCGATATGCCCTCTGATATGATGTACCGGAATAAGCGGCACATCCAGAGCCAGTGCAAGACCTTTTGCAAAATTAACACCAACAAGCAAGGCCCCTATAAGTCCGGGTGCATAGGTCACCGCAATTGCGTCAATATCACGTTTTGTGATACCGGCGTTTTTTAATGCAAGCTCTGTAAGCTTGCCTATCGTCGCGACATGATTGCGGGATGCAATTTCAGGCACTACGCCACCATAGAGCGCGTGCATGTCCGCCTGCGAGAAGATTTCACTTGAGAGAACCTCCCGCCCATTTCGAGTAACTGCAACGGCAGTTTCGTCACAAGATGTTTCTATAGCTAGAATTATCACAAATAGACCTTTCTAATAAAGAGATATAACGCTTAACTTTAATATCATTTCCAAAGCATCCTCAACCGGGTTGACATAATAATCTTTTCTCTGACGCAGGGGCCTAAATCCATATTGTAAATAAAGAGAAATAGCAGCGGCATTGCTTTCTCGAACTTCAAGAAAAATCGTGTCAAGATTACTTTCTTGTGCAAATACAAGCGCAGCGCTCAGCAATTTCTTGCCCACCCCGCGATGACAATCACCTTTGCGCACAGCGATTTTAAGAAGCTCGCCCTGGTCAACCAACCGACGCAAAATCACATAACCAAGGACTTCCTCGGCATCACGCGCAACAGCAAAAAATGCGTCGGGATCAGAGATTTCGGCCGTTATTGAGCGCAAAGACCAAGGCGGAGCAAATGCTTCTTGTTCAATTTCTGACACCCAAGGCAAATCATCTTCCCTGGCAAGGTCTATAGTGATCATGTTGTCACTTGGCATCATACCAACTCTTGCCGACACGAGTATCGGCAACGAGCGGCACGGACAGTGATACTGCGTTTTCCATCTCTTCTTTAAGTATCAAGCTGACGACATCAGCCTCACATTCTGGGCACTGGGCGATGAGCTCATCATGCACTTGCAAAATAAGCTTTGCTTTAAGCCCTTCGGCGCGGAGTCGCGAGGCCACGCTCAGCATTGCGATTTTTATGATGTCGGCGGCAGTGCCTTGAATGGGCATGTTCAGTGCAACTCGCTCTCCGAACGAGCGCGTATTGAAATTTGCAGAGTTTAGTTCCGGAAGATATCGGCGACGGCCAAACAACGTTGAGACATAACCGAGCTTTTTTGCCTGCGCAACGATTTCGGTCATATATGTGCGTACTCCGGAATAATTTTCGAGATAATTGTCGATATAATCCTTGGCTTCTTTTTGGAAAACACCGATGTCATTAGCTAATGAGAAAGCGGAAATCCCATAAACAATGCCGAAGTTGACAGCCTTTGCTCTAAACCGCTGTTCCTGTGTAACCTCATCAAGAGGAATGCCGAACACTTGAGATGCTGTTACGGCATGGATATCATGCGCCTGTTCAAATGCAGAAATCATAACCGGATCCTGAGAGATATGTGCAAGCAGTCTGAGCTCTATCTGAGAGTAGTCAGCATCGACAAGCACATTGCCCTCTCCGGCGACAAACATTTTGCGAAGCTCCCCACCTATAGCCTTTCTGACCGGGATGTTTTGCAGGTTTGGGTCAGTTGAGGACAGTCGCCCTGTGGCGGTCACGGTCATACCAAAATGGGTATGAATACGTCCATCTGGCCTGATGACCTTGACCAGCCCGTCTGCATATGTAGATTTTAGCTTGGCCAGTTCTCGGAATTGCTTTATATGTGAGATAATCGGATGCTTGCCTGTTAAGTTGTCCAACACTTCAATATTGGTTGAATAACCTGTCTTTGTTTTCTTCGGTGCGGGCAGCATGAGCTTATCAAACAGAATCACGCCCAGTTGTTTGGGAGAGTTAATGTTAAAGGATTCACCGGCTAACGCATAGATTTCAGCTTCAATTTTAATAATGCTTTCTGCAAGAGCGCTGCCGAATTGAATCAAAGCATCTTTGTCCACAAGAAAACCCGCATACTCAATTTCGGCAAGGGTTGTACAAAGCGGCATCTCAACGCTACTGAATAGTCCGCGGTATGGGTCGGCGTTTGGCCTTTGCCCAAAAATATCGTGGCCAACAGAGTCCAGCTTATAGGATTCAAGTTTTTCGCTCAAAGCAGCATAGAGCAGCCCTATGGCATAGGACTCCTCTACCAGTGGTCTGCCGCCGCCGTCGCCGAGCAAAGATATTTGACCGTCTTCTTCTTGCATATCCTTTTTTGGACTGTAGCTGCAATAACGCTCAGCGATCCTGTCGATAGAATAATTGTTGTCGGTTGGTGATATTAAATAAGCGGCAAGAGCCGTGTCAAAGACCCAGCTACCGGTCGGAACATTTCGTCTGAGGCAAGCGTGGATGATATCCTTGATATCGTGACCGACTTTTTTAATCTGATCACTTAAAAGCTCATAAAGGGCATGATCAAAACCATTGGTCACCCCTTGTCTTAGGACATATATATCGTTTTGGCCACCGTTGCAGCTGATATCCGGGAAACCTACGGCCACACAATCAAAATAGTCGATATCCAGTTGCAATGATATGCATTGTGCAGACTTTGCCAAACCCAGCAGTTTGGAACAGTCTTCCTCAGAATGCACCTCAACCATTGTCGGCTCTTTGACCTCGCCGGAGTGGGCTGCGGGCTGCGTCAATCCGAATTCTTTAATAAAACGCAAAAACCCGAGTTTTTTGAACAACTCAAACAGGCGGTCATTATCTACCGCTCGCCGCAGACTCTGATCCGGGCTGATATGAAGCGGGGCGTTACAATGGATAGTAGCAAGCTCATAAGATAATTTTGCACGCTCACGGCCTGCATCAAGCTTTTTGCGCACAGAATCTTTGATGTCCAAATCTTCAAGATTATCAAAAATATAATCAATGCTTCCAAAACGCCTCACAAGATCCAGCGCTGTTTTCTCTCCGACTCCTTGTACGCCAGGTATGTTATCTGACGAATCGCCCATCAACGCTTTGAGGTCGATCATCTTTGTCGGTTCAAAACCGTATTCCTCAAAAAACACTTCGGGTGTATAGAGCTTGGTTTCGGTTTGACCCATTCGTGTTTTGACGTTTTTGATGTTAACGTGGTTTGTGACCAGTTGTAGTGAATCCTTGTCGCCGGTAACGATGACACAATCCCATTTTTGTGAGTCACAGCTTTTTGCAAGGGTGCCCAGAAGGTCATCGGCTTCCCAGCCTTCAAGCTCATATCGGCAGATGTTCATTGCGTCTAAAACTTCTTTGAGTATTGGCATTTGGACGGCCAAGTCGTCCGGCATCCCGGTGCGGTGCGCCTTATATTCACTATAGCGCTCATGCCGGAACGTGGCAACGGGGGTGTCGAACATCACGCACAAGGCATCGGGGGATTCTTCGTTTATGAGCTTTTGAAGAATGGAAATGAAACCATAAACCGCATTGGTAGGTGTTCCGTCGCCGGAAGTCAGATGCCTGACGCCATAAAACGCCCTGTTTACAATGCTGTTGCCGTCGATGGTCAGAAGTTTCATAAAAACGATTCCTCCGTCTGCAAAAATCCGTAACAAAGTGTAGCGTATTCCAAGTAACTGGAACACGTTACACTAGCTGCCGGACAGGCGATTGGGTTAGACTCCCGGCAGCTTAGAATCTTAACACAGTTTTAGCACAAGCTACTGGATATCCTCAATGTTGACATATACAGACGAGAAGAATATGCCGCCATTTGCTTCAAACCTCGAATCGCCATCATATCGTGTTGCGACTGCGTGAACAGAGGAGAGACCAATACCCTCGCCGTCACGTTTGGTTGAGTAAAATACATCGCCCCACTGATTGAGTTCACCATCAAAACTATTTTCCATTGTGAAAGTAAGAATGTTTTCAGAAACGTAGCTGAACAATCTGATAAAGCGCTCATCATCAGGCAAAGTGCGGCAAGCGTCGATGGCATTTTCGAGCAAGTTCCCCACGATGACACAGAGGTCGCTTTCGCTGACCTGCCCTGTATTTTCAGGCACGGTCAAATTGATTGTACACATGACCTCATCTCTTTCGGCAGTACCCAGATAGTGGTTTACCATCGCGTTGACTGCATAATTGTCGCAGTGTACTTTGCCTTTGGAAGAGCGAAGTCCGAGCTCTAATCCCTCCAGATATCCTGAGATTCCGGAAATATTTCCTTCATGTGCATATTCATTTATTACAGCAAGATGATGCTTCATGTCGTGTCGCATGAACTTGACAGACTCCAGATTGTTCACGAGACGACCGAACTGCTCCCTTTGGAAATCGAGCTGATTTTCGGTGATGAGTTCTTGGGCAGCAAGTTGTTGTCTGTCTGCATTTGCATCTATTATTTCACGAGTGGTCGCAATCATAAGCGAAACTGATGTCAATAAAGAGAACATAAGCAAATAGTTGTGATTAAAAGACATCGGGGCGACAGGCAATGCGTTGTTGTACAAAAGCACATCATGCATGGCACCGTAAATGAAAATTGCCGCGCCTATAAAGAAAGAAACTTGCTCCGGTTGTATTTTGCGCAGCTTTATTATCAAACGCACTATGAAATATAGTAATGCCAGAAGCAGTACGCCCGGAAACAGTGCGGACGAAAGCTGCAAAAAGTTTTCATCAAAAATCAAAAATACCACAAAGAAAATGCCCATGAGGATACAAACAGCATATATAAACCACTTTTGCAGGATATCCGGAAACAATCTTCGGATAATATATAGAACCAGTACGGCAATAACCGGCATAGCCAAAAATGTAAATCGGACGCTGAGCAGTGATCCGGGAGAAGGAGAGAGCAGAGGGAATATATCCGTTAATCCAATGCCCAAACTAAGCAGCCAGATGAGGCAAACCAATGAATACAGGAGATTTGCCTTATAGCTTTTTATTACGAGAAATAGCAAAAAGTGTACTAGGAATAAGGCAAGATAGCTGCCCATTGCCAGTATGGAATTGACCCCGGGGAATATACCGCTTAGTTCCGGCCTCGTATCTGCCGGAATCAATAAAAGTAAAAGCAAAAAATATGCCGCAAAAAAAAGTGGCAAGGTAACAAATGGCAGCCATTTTTGGCTGACCTGTGTCCTCAAAGCAGTGTTCATTAGTTATCACCTCATGATATTTCTCATATGAGTTATCTTTTGCGCAATAGACATCGTACCATATACGCACTCAGATGTCATGTAAAATATTAATAAATTGAACATGCCTTGGGTATCAGATAAGCGCATAAATGGATAACGATAGTCCGAGATGCCGAGAAAATGAATAATATTCACGAAAACCCAAGGGGTCATTCACGAGAAAATAGACGAAATCAATTGGAAATAGCGTTTACTGACAAAATGACATTTTGCAAGGCCGTGCATTTTGTATACTATTCCATAAAAATGGTGTTGCATAAATATGCACAGTCTGGTATCATGGGGTTCGATGCCCATCCCTATGAAAGGATAGCGTGAGCAATGAAGCCGAAAATTTTTATCGATGGCCGGGAAGGGACAACCGGCTTGCAAATATTTGACCGCCTTGGTTCTAGGCAAGACATAGAACTCTTGCTTATAGACGAAGCAAGGCGCAAGGATGTGCGATTGCGCAAAGAAATGATAAACAGTGCGGATGTTGTATTTCTTTGCCTGCCTGATGAGGCGGCAAAAGAATCTGTTGCTCTTGTCGAAAACAACAACACCCGAATAATAGATGCATCAACTGCGCACAGAACTGCTTCGGATTGGGTCTATGGATTTCCTGAGCTTTCGAAAGAACGCAGGAAAGAGCTTAGAAATGCCAGATGGGTTTCAAACCCCGGATGTCATTCCACCGGGATTATCGCAGCAGCTTACCCGCTGATTGCAGCAGGGGTGTTGCCTCGTGACTATCTGTTGAGTTGCATTTCGCTTACAGGATATTCTGGCGGCGGAAAATCAATGATACATGCATATGAAGAGGAAAAGCGCCCCGGTATGTATGCTCCGGGAATGTACGGGCTAAATCTAAAACATAAACATCTGCCAGAAATTATAGAAGTATTGGGGCTTTCACACCCACCGGTATTTTGCCCCATCGTAGATGATTATTATTGCGGAATTGCGGCCACGATTATGCTGCATAACAAAATGCTGAGCGGAAAACCAACTGCCGAAGAGATTCTTGCGGTTTTGTCAAGACACTATGCAAATGAACGCTTTGTGACTGTTGCACCTGCGCTTGGGAGCGGGACGCTTGAGAGTAATTGGGGTGCGGGCACAAATATGCTGCGCATCACAGTGAGCGGAAATGACGAGACAACAATAGTGACCTCCCAGCTCGACAATTTGGGTAAGGGTGCATCGGGGGCGGCTGTGCAGAATATGAATATAATGCTCGGATTTAACGAGGAAGAAGGATTATGAATTTAAAATATATAAAGGGCGGCGTATGTGCCGCAAGCGGATTTAGAGCATCAGGCATTCATGTCGGCGTCAAAACAAACAACGTAGACAAAAAAGATTTGGCATTGATTGTCGCTGATTGCGCATGTGCAGCAGCAGCAGTGTATACAAAAAATGTAGTAAAGGCAGCGCCGCTGTATGTTACTAAGGAAAATCTCAAAAATGGCAGGGCGCGGGCGATTATTGCAAATAGCGGCAATGCGAATGCTTGTGCGCCGAAAGGTGAGGAAAATGCACGCAAAATGTGCATTGCTGTCTCGCAGGAGCTTGGGATTTGTGCGGATGATATCGTTGTGGCCTCAACTGGAGTCATAGGGCAAATGCTTCCTGTGGAAGTCATTGAAAATGGCACAAAGCAGCTGGTTTCGAAGCTATCATATGATGGCTCGGATGACGCAGCATTGGCGATAATGACCACAGACCTGACAAAAAAAGAGCTCGCCGTTGAGTTTGAGATCGAGGGAAAGACCGTGCGAATCGGCGCAATAGCCAAAGGTAGCGGTATGATTCATCCCAACATGGGTACGATGCTTGGTTTTTTAACAACGGATTGTGCGATAAATCCCGAAATGATTCAAAAGGCACTTGTTGCGGCGACTAATATGAGCTTCAATCGGGTTTCTGTTGATGGAGATTCATCCACAAACGATACGCTAGCGTTGCTGGCGAGCGGGCTTTCTGGGAATGCTGAAATAACGCAGCAAAACAAAGCCTACGAGATCTTTTCCGAGGCCCTCAATACCATTTGTATTGAACTTGCGAAGATGGTTGCTGCCGATGGAGAGGGGGCGACCCACCTCATAACCTGTGTGGTTTCCGGTGCCGGTAGTGAGGCAGATGCAGAGGGGCTGTCTAAATCAGTCATTTCATCCTCTTTGGTGAAAGCCGCGATGTTCGGAGCAGACGCAAACTGGGGCAGAGTGTTATGTGCGATGGGCTATTCGGGAGTGGAATTTGACCCAAATGGTGTTGATGTTGCGTTTAGCTCAAGCGCCGGGCGCATCGTTGTCTGCGAAAATGGACGAGGCCTTTTGTTTGACGAAGAGCTGGCAAAAAAAATCCTAACCGAGCATGAAATAACAATTGATATTAAAATCAATGAGGGAAATGCTTCGTGTACGTGTTGGGGTTGTGATTTGACATATGATTATGTCAGAATAAACGGTGACTACAGGTCATAGGAGAATATTATGCCAAACAATAATTTCGAACGTGCGAAAGTCCTTGTTGAGGCGCTGCCCTACATACAAAAATTCACAGGCAAAGTTGTTGTAATAAAGTATGGCGGCAACGCAATGATCAGCCCGGAGCTTTTTGATGCAGTTATTGAAGATATGATTTTGCTGCAATTGGTGGGCATACACGCGGTGCTTGTCCATGGGGGCGGGCCGGAAATCAATGAAATGCTCGACCGTCTTGGCATCGAGTCGAAGTTTGTCAATGGGCTGCGTTATACCGATGAAGAAACCATGGCGGTTGTGCAAGGCATATTATGCGGAAAAGTAAATAAAGATCTTGTATCAACTATTGTGCGTAAAGGTGGAAGTGCGATTGGACTATGTGGGCTTGATGGCAAGCTATTTGAAGCAAAACGCATGGATAAAGGCGACAAAGAGGATTATGGATATGTGGGAGATATAATCAAGGTCAATCCGGAAGTTGTTCTTCAGTCAATTGACGATGGTCATATCCCTGTTGTAGCGACTGTTGCATATGGAGTCGATGCAGACACATCCTATAATGTCAATGCCGACACGGCGGCAGCGCAGCTTGCCATAGCGCTTGGCGCAGAAAAACTGATTTTACTGACAAACACCCGTGGGGTATTGCGCGAAAAAGGTTTGGAAGACTCCCTTATAAAGGTGATTAAAACAGATGAGATACAAGGTCTCATGGATAAAAAAATTGTTGATAATGGCATGATTCCCAAAGTAGAATGCTGTGCCGATGCAATAGCGGGCGGCGTGAAGCGGACGCACATCCTGGATGGGCGCATACCGCATTCGATTCTTATTGAAATGCTCACCGATGAGGGTGCAGGAACAATGATTTATTAGTGCGATGTTTAGGTTGGTTCGAAACATTGCACCAGAGATTGGGAGGAAGAGATGACTGGTACTGAAATTAAAGCACTTGATGCACAAAATGTTATGCAGACATACGGTAGGTTTGATGCTGTAATAGAGCGTGGAGAAGGCGCTACCCTCTATAGCCCGGAGGGAAAGCAGTATATAGATTTTACAAGCGGCATCGGCGTTAACTCCATAGGATACGGCAATAAAAAATGGGTCGATGCAATCACTGCTCAGGCCATGAAGTTGCAGCATATTTCAAATCTGTATTACAGTGAGCCCTATGTTAAGCTTGCTGAGCAACTGGCTTCTCGCACTGGGATGAAAAATGTTTTCTTTTCAAATGCGGGCGGTGAAGCAAACGAAGGAATGATAAAACTTGCGCGTAAATACTCATTTGACAAGTACGGCAGAGGCAGAAGCACGATAATAAGCCTTATTCAAAGCTTTCATGGGCGCACAATCACCACCCTCTCGGCTACCGGTCAAGAGTCCTTTCACAATTTCTTCTTTCCGTTCACGGAAGGGTTTAAGCATGTTGCTGCAAACGAAATTGAGTGCTTGGAAAATGAACTTACCGATGATGTTTGCGCTGTAATGATTGAGCTGATTCAGGGGGAGGGCGGAGTGCTCCCGCTCGATTCAGAATATGTTAAAGCAGTTGCCGATTTATGCGCATCCAAAGATGTCCTTGTTTTGGTTGACGAGATTCAAACAGGTGTCGGACGAACCGGAACGCTTTTTGCATTCCAGCAATACGGAATCAAGCCTGATGTTATAAGTTTTGCAAAAGGCATAGCCGGTGGGTTGCCGATGGGTGGGATTATTGCAAATGAAAAATGCTCAAAAGTGCTGACTCCAGGAACTCATGCAACCACATTCGGAGGCAATCCGGTATCAGCGGCAGGTGCTCTGGAGGTGCTGAGGCAATTGGACGATGCAGCCCTTGAAGAGGTCACGAAAAAAGGCGAATATATAAGAAATACGATAAAGGGCTGGAACAAGTCTGCTGTTGGTGAAATTCGTGGCAAGGGATTGATGATCGGCGTATCAATGAAAGGGGTTTTACCAAAAGATGCGGCTCAGGCCTGTGTGGATAACGGTCTTTTGATGCTGACAGCCGGTGCTGATGCGCTCAGAATGCTTCCACCATTGACGATATCTTATGAGGAAATGGACAAAGGCCTTGAAATACTCAAATCCGTCCTATAAGGACAAAATCAACTGAGGAGATATAACCATAATGGAAAAAGACCTGTTACAACTACTTGGTATGTCAGCAGATGATATAACATTAATCCTGGATACTGCGGATAAACTTAAAGCACAGCAAAAAGCCGGTGTGAAGCATGATTTTCCCTCCGGAAAAACTTTGGCAATGATATTTGCAAAAAACTCCACGCGCACACGAGTTTCGTTTGAAGCCGGTATATTCCAACTTGGTGGACATGGGATATTTCTTTCAAATGCAGACAGCCAATTGGGGCGTGGAGAACCAATAGAAGACACAGCTCGCGTCCTGAGCCGATATTGTGATTGCATCATGATACGCACATTTGAGCAGGAAGAGGTTGAGGAACTGGCGAAATATGCGACCATTCCGGTAATCAACGGGCTGACGGATTTTGAACATCCTTGCCAAATTCTTGCGGACATAATGACCATACGTGAGCATAAAGGCAAGCTTGAAGGTCTGAAAGTATGCTGGATAGGAGATGGAAATAATGTCGCAAACTCGTTGATAGCAGGGTGCCTGACTTGTGGTATGGATGTCTCTGTGGCCTGCCCGGAAGGGTACAGGCCTGATAAAAAGATTCTGGATTTTGCAAGCTCCGTCAAGGGCAGAAGATTTGAGCTCACCGACAAGCCCGAAGTTGCAGCAGTCGGGGCAGATGTAATATTTACGGATGTATGGGCGTCGATGGGACAGGAAGAAGAAACGGCAAAGCGTCAAAAAGCGTTCCAGGGCTATCAGATAAACGATGAAATAATGGCGTTGGCGAATCCGGGCTGCATGATACAGCATTGTCTGCCTGCGCATAAGGGTGAGGAAATCACCGAAAAAGTCTTTGAGGAACATGCACAGGAAATCTTTGATGAAGCCGAAAACCGGCTGCATGTCCAGAAAGCGATCATGTATCTTTTGATGAAAAAGTAAAACGCAATGTTACGCATTGCGCTGAGGTGGTCGAAATTTAGGGTTATTGTTACTCATTTATTGCAACCCATCCTTTTAGGCTAAGGAGTGTTTTGTTGAATATTATAAATATAATTCTCCCGCCGCTTATAGGGGCTGTGATAGGGTACAGCACAAATCTTCTTGCAATAAAGATGTTGTTCCGACCTATACACCCGATAATGATTGGCAAGTTTCGTGTACCACTGACCCCGGGAATCGTGCCCAGACGCAAGAATGAGCTGGCAGGAATTCTGGGCAGCGCAATCGTTGATCAGTTTTTCAACGCCGATGACCTTGAAATTCTATTCACATCGGACAGCTTTGGTAGCGCAGTTGCCGATGGGGTAACCGCAGCTCTTTTAAATCCAAATACAAAATTGGAGTTCCTTAGCGATGCAGACGCTTTGCAAAGTGTGCATCTTCAAAAG
Source organism: Oscillospiraceae bacterium (assembly GCA_009781855.1). Taxonomy (GTDB): domain Bacteria; phylum Bacillota; class Clostridia; order Oscillospirales; family Oscillospiraceae; genus WRMH01. Next base: position 31,374 of record WQUY01000001.1, read on the forward strand.
CTAAAGGATGAGCTTTGTGTGCGCATTCAAGCGGCTATACTCAAGTCCGATCTCGAAAAATTAATTTCAGAGCAGGGTGGGCGCATTACAAAAGGGCGGTTTGGAAACTCAGTCGTAGCAAAACTTATTGATGAAAATGTTATTTCTATAATCGCCGCACCCTTGGCTGAGCAAATAGAAAAACATGTGCTTGAAAATGGCAGAAGTTTTATCATGCCTCTGATTGAGGAGGAGCTTTCTGATTTGTCTCATGAGCCGGTTGCAAATATTGTAGCCGAAATAATCCCGGACAGCGCCGCCTTGCACAAGCTGATTTGTGGCGTTCATGCACGTTTTATGAAGCTTCAGGTAAGGCCTATTGTCGAAAGCATTGATGTGGGTGGCATGATCACTGAAAAAGTCCGACAAATGGGTGCACTCCAGGTTGAGGAGCTTGTTTTGTCGGTTGTTCAGAAAGAGTTGCGTTATGTTATGCTTCTGGGTGGATTTGTCGGTGCGGTTATCGGGGCTATCAATATTTTTATTTAAATGACAAAAACGCTGACAAACAAACTAAGAGGCGAACTTGGCGTTCGCCCCTTGGTTTTATAATTATCTAAAATCTGAGTATCGGCTTGACTGTCACTCCGCTTTCTGTGTCGGCCAAAGCCTTTTCTATATCTTTAAAATCATAGAACTTTACCATTTTGTCAACCGGCAAACGCCCTTCCTTGTAGTACTGCACAAGTTTTGGCACAAAAACCTGCGGGTTTGATCCACCCTCTGTAAGTCCGGCAAGCGTTACACTCGGATTCATAAGCAAAGGCTCTAAAGGAACACTTACCTCAGCAGGACCTGTAACGCTTGCAAGTATTGCAAGCCCTGTACGGCGAAGACAACTCAGTGCCTGAAGTGCAAGTGCCGGAACTCCGGAAGACTCAATGCTGAAGTTCGCTCCACCGTTTGTAATTTTCTTTATCTCTTCGACGGCATCACATTCCTTGGCATTAATCACATGTGTTGCGCCAACCTCAAGTGACATTTCAAGCCGCGCCGGAAGGACATCGACACCTATAATTGTGCTACATCCTGCGATTTTTGCAGCCATAATCGCACTCATGCCTACTCCACCGCAACCAAATACAACAAGTGACGATCCAGGCTCGGGCTTCGCCCTATTGAGGACTGAACCTGCACCGGTCATCACACCGCATCCGAGTGAACAGAGTTTCGCCAGTTCATCGTCCGAGTCTATATCGACCTTCACTGCATTTCTTGAATCTACAATAGCATAATCAGCAAAAGCGCCCTGACTGAAGAACGACGAAACCTCAACGCCATTTTGATTCAGCCTGTGTGTACCGTCTTTGTATGCACCTGTGAAAAACAAGTCATTGAGGTTATCACATGCATACGGACGACCCTCAATGCAGTATGGGCAAGTGCCGCATGAGGGGAATCCTACGATGACTCTGTCTCCCTTTTTGAGCGTATCAACACCATCACCGACCTGCTCAACAACGCCAACTGCCTCATGACCGAAAACCGCAGGCAATGCGACCGGTATGAGTTGATTCATGCCCGCAAGGTCTGTATGGCATACGCCACAGGCTACGAGTTTTATCAAAACCTCACTTGACTTAGGCGGAGCAAGTTCAAGGTTTTCAATTGAGATCTGTCCGAGTTTGTGTGTAACAGCAGCAGTAATTTGCATTATGTTCTCTCCTTTTTAATCTATATTATTTAGGCTCAGTTATTCGTTTTGGTCTTCTTCGCACAGAAAAGAACTCTGCACCAGTGAATCTATGCACAAGCCCCATAATGCCTTTTGGTGCCACCAAAATAAGGATAATCGCAATCGCACCGAGAATCAGCATACTGTATCCCGGGAAGTCAAAGAGCCATTGCCGCAACATGACCAGAATTACCGCGCCTATTATCGGCCCCTCTATAGTGCCTTTTCCACCAACAATAACTATGATGACCATTGAGATAGTCCAGTCAATACCAAATGCTGAGGCCGGCAAAATAAACCCAAGGTTCATAAACATTGCAGCTCCGGCTACGCCCATAATAACCGACGAAATCAAGAAGCATTTCAGCTTTGTTTTGTACAAGGCTACACCGCGTGCCTCGGCAGCATCTTCATCATCCCTCATCGCCATCAATCCCAATCCGAATCTGGATCTGAGCAATAGGTAAACTGCCAAAACCGAGACAATTGCCACGCCTAATGCAACATAATAAATCGTGGATGTAGGCAACCTGAACGTAGCTCTTATGTTAATCCCTATCGCATAGTTGACAAAGGCCAATGTACTCAGAAATAGCCCTAGAGAATGCGCTACAACCCATGTGCAAATGGTGAAATATACACCTTTTATCTTGAATATCGGCACAGAGATGATTAGTGCGAATAAAAACGATACAATAGCTGCCATGATAAACCCTACATAAAGAGGCAGGCCAAATCGTTCTGAGCTTACAGCTAGCGCATATCCACCCAATCCGATAAATGCATGTTGACCCAGAGAAACAAGCCCGGTATATCCGGATAATAGATTCCACATCTGCCCAAAGGCAATGTAAATCATAATTAATGTAAAAATAGGAATCATGCCCCTTGTGCCCCAGTTCGGTAATGTCACAAGCAGAGCCAGTGCGATTATTACTACACCAACCTTAACGGTGTTTGTCTTATTTTCAAGTAAGGTTTTCAAGGGTTATCTGCCCTCCTCTTCTTATTTGCGAATCGCTTTTGAAAATAGGCCTTGCGGTCTGATTGAAAGAATGATCAGCAGCACAAGAAATCCGCTGAGTGTTTGATATGGGGTGCCGAAAAATGTTGCGCCAAGTAGTTGCGACAACCCAAGAATCATGCCACCAATCAGTGTTCCCATCAAGCTTCCCATACCGCCGATAACAACAACACCAAATGCGATGATGAGATATTGTGTTCCAGTAAAGTTGAAGTACATAAAAGTAGAGCCAACTAAAAGCCCTGCAACGCAGGTCACGATTATTGTCAAGCCCATCGCATATATATACATCCGTTTGGTGTTGATTCCCATGAGCTCCGCTGCTTTGATATTGCTCGAAGAAGCGCGTATGGCACGACCAAGCGAAGATTTATTCATGATTACCGTTAGTGCTACTATTATTGCTACAGCAACAAGAAAGTTCACCAAATGGAGTGCAGAAACCGAAAGCATTTGGGTGCTCACTATATTGGTGCGCATGAGTTCTGTGTTGATGATCTGTGCGTTAGGGCCAAATATCAAAAAAAGTGCATTTTGGATAATAACAGACAAGCCGAACATAACCAGAAGCGGCGAATCCGCGCCCTTGTCAATGACCCTATTAATTAGAAATTTTTGTACGATGGTGCCAAAAAACAGCATCACAATTATAGTCAAAATCAACGCAACAAACATGTTGTTTGTAACATGCTGCAAGAAAACTACTATTATAAAAGATGACAGAATCATAAAGTCACCATGTGCCAGATTTGTCAGCTTCATGACGCCAAATATCATTGACATCCCCACTCCGACCAATGCATACAGACCGCCAAGCAGGAGGCCTGTTACGATTGCCTGAATAATTACGTTCAATAGGCTCACCTCAAATCAATTGGATGAAATTTAGACTTGTTTACTAATTATACTTGTCAATTCCAAAATATGCGTTACTCACTTCTGTCTCAGGCAGCTCTTGTGAAGGCCCTTCCATCACTACACGCCCTTTAACCAAAACATATGCATAGTCAGAATATTTGAGACTTCGCTTTACTTCCTGTTCAACAATTACAAGTGTAACTCCGGTTTCGTTGATCATTTTTAAAATCCGATAAATATCTTTAATGATCACAGGCGCAAGGCCCAATGAAATCTCGTCGCAAATAATCATTTTTGGCTTCGCCATGATTGCACGAGCAATAGCTAACATTTGTCGTTGACCTCCGGAAAGGAAAGTCGCCAACTGCTTTTCCTTTTCTTTAAGCACAGGAAATAACTCAAAAACCAGCTTTAATTGCTCATTGCGTACCTTTTTGGCTTCCGGTAGATAAGACCCTAACAGCAGGTTTTCCATTATCGTCATATCTTCGAAAATGCCACTACCTTCCGGGGTCATAGAAAGACCTTTGGACGTGATTTTGCTTGTAAGCATTCCGGTGATATTTTCGTCACAGAAAGTTATCTTCCCACTTGTTGGTTTATGAAGACCCACAAGCGCATTAAGCAGTGTGCTTTTTCCTGCGCCGTTTGCACCTATGATAGATATCACTGCTCCGCGTTCGAAGTTCATAGAGACATCGTGTATCGCCTGAAGATCGCCATGGTGAATGTTGAGTTTCTCTACCTGCATGATGTATTTGTTACTCATCCTCATCCACCCCCAGATATACATCGTTGACAATTTTAGATTGCATTACCTCCTGGGGTAATCCTGTGATGACATTTTGCCCCTCAGCAAGGCACATGACTCTGTCGGTACCATCTATCATTGTCTGAAGGACATGCTCAATCCAGATAACGCTTATCCCTTGTGCCTTGATATCCTTGACTATCTTTATGATATCGGCAATCTCACTTTCAGTCAGTCCGCCTGCCACTTCATCGAGCATCAAGAGTTTTGGGCGCGAAGCGAGCGCAATGCCTATCTCAAGGCGTTTGCGATCAAGCAGCCCCAGTCGCCCAGCCATTGTGTTGATATGCGAAGACAAGCCGATGCGCTCGGCTATCTCTACAGCTTGACGTCCGGCTTCTTTCTCTTTTATATTGTCGCCATAAACACCGCCAACTAAAATATTTTCATAAGTTGACATATTTTCGAAAGAACGCGGGATTTGAAATGTGCGACCCAAGCCAATGCGAACTCTTTCAGTAATCTTTATGTTTGCGATATCGCGTCCCATAAAATGTACAGTCCCACTATTCGGCTTCAATATTCCGGTCAGTATGTTCAGCAGCACTGTCTTTCCGGCACCGTTTGGACCAATGACTCCGAGAATCTCAGGCTGTCCAACCTCAAAGCTTACGGATTTAAGCACATGATTACTGCCAAAGGAGATGGCAAGATCCTGTGCGGAGAGAACTGATTGCAAAGCTACTCTCCCCCCTTTAAAGATTATTGCAATTGCTTTTCGTGTCTATCCGGAATTGCCTCCGTTTGATCCGGCAACAATCCCGGATAGATACTCCCTAATTATGCGTTAACTCAACGCCAAAGCACTCTGGATAAGAAGTGCTTATTGTGACCAAGGCAGCGGAATGATTGGTTGAGACGGAATTACATTGAAGTGCTGTGACGACACTATGACTTCCTTATACCCCCATGTGTCATCAGCTATCCATTGACCAAGCACTATTGGTGTGATACTGACATTGTCCTCATTGAAGCGGATGTGGCCGTAAGCGCTTTGAAGGTCTGTTGTGTGCAGTGCATGGAGAATCGCCTCAGGCTCAAGTGATTCAGCACGGGTAAATACATCGTGCAAGATGTCAAAGATAGCCCAGTCCCAGCCGACAACAAGATCAGGCGATCTGTTGTTTGCTGCTGTGAATAGCTCGCTCAGTTCTGCTGCTGACTGACCGGAAAGTGAAGATGTGAACGGGAATTCTGCAGCCCATTGGGTTCCCATGGTAAGACCCGTGCCACCAAACTCTCCACCCAATGTGCCTACGTCAGATGCAAAGTGCATACCTCTGTTAAGCACAACAGCTGTCGGCTCAAATCCAAGTTGTAGCATTTGTGTCCAAAGCGTAACTGATCCTGGAGTATCAAGCGTAGCAACCAAAAGCTCAACATCGTTGTTCATGAGTTCTGTAATAATTGCTGTAAAGTCTGTTGTACCTTCTGGGAAACGACCCGGGTCTACTACTGTGTATCCGCGCTCTGCTGCAATCTCAGCAACATCACGAGCCAGAACAACACCGTCTACAGACGCATCAAGGATGAGTCCTACTCTTCTGTTTGTGTCTAGTTCATCCCATGCATTAAAATATTCGTGCGTTAGAATTTGGAGATTAAACATAATGCCATGCGCCCATTCGTACGGGCCGCCTTCCAGCCATGAGCCTGCAGGGCCATTGACTGCAAGTGTTGGTATTTGGTGACGTTCACCAGCAATCGAGACCGGAATCGCATTGAGTGGAGTCCACTGACCGACCAAGAAGTCAACATTCTCTACTGTTGCAAATCTGTCGGCTACTTCTGCTGCTCTGACAGAGTTGGTTTCGCTATCGCCCCAAAACATTTCGAGCGGAAGGTATCCATATCCTTCAAAGTAAATCCCACCGAGATCATCATTGATAATAGCTAAAGCTCTTTCAGCAGCTTCACGTATGCCAACTGTGAACAAGGCTTGTGGCCCTGTGAGTGGCCCTACATAACCCACACGAATGCTGGTTCTTCCAGTGCCGGGAGCTTGTGCATCGCCACCACCGCCACCGCTTGGCGCTGTTGTGCCACCACTATCTTGCGCACAACCAGCAACCATACCGATTGCAAGCGCCAAGACAATTACGAGGGCTATCATTTTTTTTGATCCTAATGCTTTTTTCATTTGTTCCTCCTGATGTTCAAAATTTATTCAGCAACCGCCCTAAGGCGGTAACCAATCATTTGTTAAGTGCGCAGCATGGTGCTCGTCTGTTCGCCAACACCAACACTTGACATATGTACATATTTTATACACACTTCTCAGCATGTTTGCCATAAACTTTGAAGTATGTTCTTAAAATACTTTGCAATGTTAACATAGTCGCAAAGAATTTTCTATACTTTATTTAAATTTTATCAAAATTTTCCACCAATTTTTTTATTATCAGAGTAATATATTACCGGTGTGTTGCAATTATGAAAAAAACTTGATACAATTTTTAACCGTGTCTAGGAATTTTATCAAAATACTTGGAGGTTTATATGTCAACGCCAAAAGAAAATTTTATTCGCCTTATGAGAAACGACAACCCTAAGTGGTTGGGGGATACGTGGGATTGCTTTAATCAAAATCCTGTTTTCCGACCCGTCTTGTGGGATGCTGTAACTTTGTCACTTGGCGGCGCACAGCGCGGCCAGACAGGTGTTATTGATGCATGGGGCGTAACCTATGATTTTCCGGAAGATCAACCCGGACCATTTCCCGTTGTTACGGAAGAAAAAAAAGTCATAAAAGACATCCAACATTGGCGTGACTTCGTGACCTTTCCCAGCTTTGACAACGTTGATTGGTCACTTCCAGATCAAATGTTTCCAAACCTTGACAGAGAAAATCTGTTGGTACAGTTCCCGTCTCTCATAGGCATGTTCGAATTCTCTCACTATATGATGGGCTTTGAAGATGCGCTTATCTATTACCTCACTGAGCAGGAATCCATGTATGACTTGCTGAGCGCATACACGGATTGGAAAATTAACGCCGCAGGGCTGGTCATTGATCATATGAAGCCCGACATGATTCACTCACATGATGACTGGGGTAGCAAAAACAGCCTATTTCTATCGCCAGAAGTCTGGCGCGAAATGATAAAACCGCATTTTGCACGTTATTACGGATATATTAAGTCACGGGGCGTCTTAATACAACACCACAACGATTCTATTTCTGCACCTCTTGCAAAAGACATGGTCGATATCGGAATGGACATGTGGCAGGGTGTTTTGCCTCAGGATAATATCCCTGAAATATTTGAACAAACAGAAGGAAAACTCTGCCTTATGGGTGGGTTCGATATGGGTAAAATCGATTTGCCTGTTGCTGATGACGCGCTGATTCGTTCTGAGGTTCGCAGAGCTATTGATGAATACATGCCTTTGGGCCCATACATTCCTTGCGCAACAGGTATCTATGCGTTACATGATGACGTTAATGCCATCATGTATGACGAACTTAACCGTTACGGCGCTATTTATGCAGAGAAGCACTTTTAGACCGGCCTAGGCTTAGACGCCAAATGGTACACATTTAGTGTATGTCGGACATGAGCCAGCAAAATCGCCTCTGGCGTGTTTTCTATCTCTCCGGCTCTGATTTTGCAGTAAACCAGCGGCAGATATTGGCTGATCATGTCTTCACGGATATTTACTTTCTCCAGGTTTTTGAGCAAAATTTCGACTGATTCTTGCACTTCTGGCTTCCCCATGTAGTAACGTGCACGGTCATAATAACTATACCGGCGCTGGAGATAAAGGCTATGCTCATCTCCTTTGTAGTAGTTTCGCCAATCCTTGTCATCTTTGAGCATAACGCGCTCCAGCGTCTTAGAAAACTTGCTTAAAGGAGCCTCTGATCCTTTGAGCAGCTCCCGCTCAATCGCTTCCAAAGCAAACAAACCTTCCCTGAGCGCAAATGTTAGCCCGGGTCCTACTTTCAATATTCCAATTCCATCGTGAACCATTTCTGTCAAAGCTTTTATCGTCTGATAATCCGTGGAGTGCCCTTCAAATACGATTGGGCTATCCACGGTTTTTAGTGCAGCACACAATGCGCTCGCATTTTCCCTGTTATAATCAAACACCACATCTCCGGCAAACTCTACACCGGGCTGAACAACAAAGGCTATCGTGCGCATAAAGGCATCTTGCAAGCCTGCTTGCGCAAAAACATTCTGATAGGCTCTGTATGCAGATAAAAACGCATCAGCTGAAGTGGGGCGAATCTCGTTTTCTTCTTCCTCGGTCGTTGTCGGGCCTCCGGGCGGCGGAACTTCACTTCCAACCACGTACACCGGTCCACTGAGTCCTCGCGATGCTGCGGTTTGCTCCGCAACTGCACAAAGCGCTGCACTACGCTTTGCTATGACCTCATCATCTAGCGGGACATCAGGATTATCTCCGCCTAAGTGCATACTGGTATCCAGATGTATTTTTGAAAACCCCGCCAGAACATAACTTTCAACCAATTCCGAAGCCTTTGTCATTGCGTAGTCGGCAGGTTCATTGCGCCAGGGGTGCGGACCAAGGTGATCACCGCCTAGCAAAACCCTTTCTCTCGAAATTGAGCAATCCTCCGCAATCGTGTATACAAAATCCCGAAAATCGGAAGGTACCATGCCAGTATATCCACCATGTTGGTTTACCTGATTTGCAGTAGCCTCTATCAAAATCGGCGCATCATGAGCAATCGCTTCTACCATAGCTGCTTTGATTACAAGCGGATGGGCGCTGCAAACAGATGCAATCCCCCATGGCTCGTTTGATTTTTGACTATCAATCAGCGCTCGAAAATATGTTTGTGCATTCATACGCTCTCCTTACAAAGCAATCCAGGAATCCAGCCCGGTCGGCTGGTCAGGGTTTGCACCGGTCACCTTCGACTTCTCGTATGCTGTAAGCTGGCACAGAAGGATAAAGGGGATGCCTCTTGCCATGTGGGTCAGGGGATGACCATAGCTTATATGATTCATATCCGGTATATCTGCTGCCGCATCGGAAAATGCAACTACAACTGATCCTTTAGCTTTCAAGTCTGCCAAAAGATTGAGCTCAAGCTCATTTGATTCTCCAAGCGCAATCAGCACAAGTGTTTGCTGCCCAAATAGTACTATCGGCCCGTGGCGCACATCCAAGCAATGATAGTAATTGGCAGGAAGCTGGCACACTTCTTTAAATACAAGCGCCCCCTCTTCAGCCAAACCTTCAAGCTCAGCATCCGCCAATACCACTGCACGAGACCATTGCAAAGGCGCTAATTCTTTTGCTAATTTTTCAGCTCTTTTCATGTAATCAGATCCGGATTGAATCACTTGGCTCAGACCGTCTAAAGTGTCCTGATCATCTGAATATCTCGCCCAAATGTAAGCACCCATAAAGTAAAAGTTTGTTACGGTGCGTGTTTGGCATACACTTTCATCAAATGCCCAAGGCGTACAAAGAGCCAGGTCACTCATGCCACCTAGCGGTGAGTCCTCTGCCGCCAGCAATGAGATGACTGTCAGCGATGCCCCAAAAGAGCGGAGCGCTTCAAGCGCCTTAATCAGCTCACTTGTGCGGCCTGAGCGCGATATAAACACAACTGTAGCATCGCTGGCCATTTCCTTATAACGACCGGCATGAAGCAGAATATCACCTGCGGCCAGTGCAGAGGCGGGTGCACCACCATGCATGTTGCATATTGCCGCCAAAGATTTTGCCAACGAAAAACTCGAACCGCAGCCCACAAACAGGAATCTCTTTCCGGAAAGAAATCCTGAAATTTCGCTCCATCTTTCACTAAGATAGGCTTCCGTTTTGCCCAATGCATTGAATGTATCTTGAATTTCTTTGTAAGTAATATCCATTTGTATCTCCTCTATCCATGTGTATTTGCTTGACCAATAAAGACCCTCCGTCATTGCGATCCTGACTCGCAATCTCATTTAAGTTATGCTACCTCTTTGCCCCCAACAAAGACCTTTTGTATGTTAAGCTCGCTGTCCAAAAGAACCATGTCCGCATGTGCTCCCGGCACAATCGACCCTATTTCCCTTTCCATCCCCAGTGTTTGAGCGCTGTGTGCCGAAGCCCATGTGACAGCCTTCGCCAAAGGCACGCCCAAAGACACTGCAATACGGACACCTTTGAGCAGCGTTATTGTCGATCCTGCAAGGGTGCTGCCATCTGCCAGCATACATTTGCCATTCTTAACAACCACGGGCAGCCCGGCAGACTCATAGTTTCCGTCAGGAAGTCCTGTGCAGTTTAGTGAGTCGCTTATCAAACATGCACGTTCGGGGAATATATTATATATTGCTCGGATGATTGCCGGATGTAAATGATATCCGTCGCAAATCACTTCTACAAAAGCGTTTGCATCCAGCGCCGCCCCTACAATGCCTGGATCGCGGTGCAAAAACGGACTCATTCCGTTAAACAGATGCGTGACATGAGTCGCACCATTTTCGAATGCTTGCATTGCTGTTTTGTAGTCCGCGCTTGAATGTGCTAATGATACTTTTGCCACCTGCGACACTTCTTTGATAAACGCTTGCGCTCCTTCCAGCTCCGGAGCCAGACATACGAGCCTGATTTTGTCTCCCGACAGTTTGTACAGACGTTCAAACATAGATATATCAGGCCCTCTGAGCAGGTCGGCAGGATGAGCGCCCTTTTTTTCGTGCGAGAAAAAGGGGCCTTCCAGATTTATACCAAGACAACGTGCGCTACCTTGAGGGCGCTCGTGCAACGACACATTATGCACTGCTTTGCAGAGCATTTCTTCAGTTGCGGTCAAAGTTGTGGCCAAAAATGATGTTGTACCGTTTTTTGCATAAAACTCAGCCATCTTATTTAAGTTCTCTGCAGAGCCATCGACATGATCGCCGCCAAGCGCACCATGAGTATGAACATCAATAAGCCCGGGAATCAAGTATGGGCCTGCATGTTCATCTGCACTCTCGGACACCGTAACCCTTCGTATTTTCTCGTCAAATTCTACTGAGCCTTTTCTAAACACCCCGTCGCTCATGAGTATCTGCACTCTTTCAATAAGCATCTCCTGCTTGCTCCTTATTTTTTGATCTCAGGAAGACTTGCGGCTGCGACTGATTGCCCTAGTCGGCGTGTTTGCTCATCAGGCAGCATCAAATCAACTTTTATATCCGGATATTCTTCACTCAAAACGGTTTTTGCCATCGCTAAAATGATATCTCCACCCTTGCCGCTGACAGGGCGACCCAGAAGCAAAATAGTATCAGCCTTAAACGCATCATAGTAGTATGGCACCGTATGACCCAGATAGCAGCCAATCGAGCGGAATACCGCCGCAGCGCCCTCATGTCCCTCTGACAGCAATTTTTGAACTGCTGAGAGTTTTTTTGCTGGCGTGTCGATGCCATCAAGAGAGATTCCTGCGGGGCGTGCAAGTTTGATTACTGCCTCTTGACAAAAGTATGAAACGCCAACACCAATATCTTTTGACCAATCGTCCATTGCCGCTTTTGGTGATGCATCAACCGGCGCAAAGGCCAATTCGCTTATCCAATTCGAGAGATGGCCTTCTTTGTCCACAAATCCGCCAATAAAGCTTGTTCCCATAGCCAATCCGAGTACATTGTTTTTCTTCAGGCTAATTGAGCCTGCCAGTGCAGCAACATCCCCATCATTTGCAACTGCAAATGGTATTTCCTTGCCCACTTCATCACTTATTTCTTTCACAGCGCGAATATATGTCTCTCTGCCCTTTTTTTCAAAAAGCTCTTTCGGCACTTTTTGGAACAATTGCGCATGTAATACACGGTTATTGCCTATGAGCCCCGCAGAGGAAATACCTATCGCATCTACACGCGGAAGGTGCCCCATCGCTTCTCTAAACGCTGATATGACTCCGTTATAGTGATATTCGGGGTCGCTGTTGATTTTTGGGTTCCAGACCGTCTCGTTGCTGTATACGGCCTCGCCATCTATTACAGCAGATACTTTATAGTCACTTCCACCTGCGTCAAAACCAATTCTGCACCCGTCAAAATGACCGCCTATGGATTTTTTTATCTCATATGGCTTGGGTAGGTTTTCGCATTTTATTACTTCAAACTCGTTTTGATAGAGTATTCCAAAAAATTCTGCGTCCTGAGCACGTCTGCCTCCGGGAGCAAATGTCTTTTTGAGGTGCTTGTATAGTTTCTCGTCTCCTTTGACATATACTCGAAATCCGCCTTTTTGCCATAGTTCGAATTTGACCAGGCGTTCGAGGTAGTAGTGGTCAGCTTCTGCGTGCGCCTCATCTGCATGGACACGCGTTGATTTCACAATAATTTGCTTGTCATTTCTTTCAATAGCTATTTCAAACGGCTCTGTTGCTGTTTTTAGAAAGGTTTCATTGAACTGATACATGGGTATAAATTCAGAATCAAGTTCCGGTTTGTTTTTAAGGTTGATTTCGAGACCACAGTGTTTCATTTTAGGCCCTCCTAATTACGTTTTCAAAATTATCACGTCCGATTATATCAAATGTCACTTTGTTTTGCACTCTCTTTGTTTGACACGCTCAATTCTCAATTCTCAACTAACTCATGTCTTTCAATGAACGTATCCAAAACAGCACCGCCGCCTATACTGGAATTATAAAGATTGCTGTTACGCAGTTTCTCAACAACCTTTGTCAACACCTGCTGGAAGAATACCACACCCAGACTCGGGTCTGACGATACCAGATTCATTATGTCCTCCTTATCAATTCCGATAAGCTCGGTAAACTGCGTTGCACGACAGCTGAGCGTAAAGGGCTGATTTGTCATGCAACTCTCGCCCAACACATCTCCTTTTTTCAGCCATGCAATTTCTATCTCTCCGCCACTATCTCTGGAGCCTGAGTACAACGTCAGCTCTCCTTTAAGCAATATATACATTGTATTGTTGTAATCGCCGCTTTGGAACAACATTTCATTTTCATAAAATGTCTTAACATGAAACAGCTCCGAAAAACTCGCCCACCGTTCTTCGCTCAGCTCAAAAGCAAATGTCTTGCGAAGCTCGGCTATTATATCGCATCTATCGAGCTGGCGTTGACTTAGTTCATCTCTTAGAATAGGCCTGACTGACAGGTTGTGCGCTTCCATTATTTTGCGCAATTCATAACGTTTTTCAGATACAATAGTGCTTATTTGCTCCCAAAGCTTCTGGTTTGAGCGATATCTTGAAAATGCATCAAAGTTTGGTTTTGCATCTTTCTTGCTGATGGCGATATTGTTCAGCGCCTCTGCCGCTCCCTCTGCATCATCGCTTAGCATATAGTCGATTGCCAGCATCATGTTAGAGCGGAAAATTTTCTCATCCAAGTCCTCACGCAAAAATTCACCGGGATATGGGTCAAAATCTTCCGGTGTGACCATCACCATATTCCCTGTCTTGTATTGCGTTGCTATTTTCGCCCGCTCATAAACAAATCTATATATATCTTCACGTATACGTTTCCATTGAGGGTGTTTTTTGGGAACCGGTAGATGCTTTATTGACAAGGTGTTGTCTAAGAAGAATGAAAATCCGTACATCCTACTATTTATAAGATAATCTATATCCTCGCCTCTTGTGACATGTGGGTCGAAAGGCACACTCTGGAACATGTCACGATGAATAATCATCGCACCGCCGAACGCAAATGGTGTGCGCTTTACACGGGGTGGGCAACCTATTATCTCATCAAACGCTTTTGCCTTTGTTCCAAATCGATCCCAATGGGTCATCCACGATTCAGATTTCACATCATCATAATATTGGTCATGTTTGTTGATATAGTACCCCGCCATGCCATACACGACATCGCCGTATATCCGCTTGCCCAGAAACTCAACAGACCGCTCAATCCAATCGGCTTTTTCAAACACCTCATCATCGTCAATCAAGATTGCTGCATCGGCAGCAAGGATGTCTGCACATAACAAGCACATGTTTCTGACGTTTGCATACCCTATCATTGACAGCAGCGATGCCGTTCTGCGCATCGTGTCTGTTTCGTATATGATTTCGGATATACGTGCCAAATCTGAAATGGTAAATATATATGTTTCGGCTTTCAAGTTTACTCTTCGTACAATTTCTACCACACGTTTTTCGGCCGCATCCGCAACATCAGGAGTTGTCGGGCATATAAGCAACACAAGTTTGAAGTCCTTTACTGTCAGTTTGTTCATGCTTTCAAGGGTACGAGCCAGCGTCCCTTCATCATCCAGCGGTGTCGGGTGATCATAAACCGCATCACCTTCCTGCCACCCCTCCGCTTTTTCACGTGACCAGTACGTCGGAATCAAAACAACTTTTCTCATAATACACTGCCCATCCCTTCTGAATGTGATTTCTATGAGTTGAATATTTCTATGAGCGTGTCCATAAGCGACTCTTGTGTATAATTATCTAATGCGTATTTTGCAGCGCTAAGCCTGCGTTGTGCCTTGTCCGGTCGATAAAGCTCATTTAAAATTGCGTCCGATAGTCCGAATGCATCGTCAACTTCAACAAGCGCACCAACTTCATCATTTATTATGTCTGGTAATCCTCCCTGATTCGTTGCTATAACCGGCGAGCCGCAGGCCAGCGCTTCTATTGCTACCAGCCCGAAAGGCTCCCTGCGTGATGGCACAACCGTGACATCAGCCGTGCTGTACAGGCTTCGAAGTTGAGATACATCGACATGTCCGACAAAATGAACTCTATGCAAAGCATGCTTCTTCGCTTGGTCTTTAAGCGCTGCCGACAACTCTCCGTCACCGGCTATTATCGTCAAAATCTTGCCGGGATGCTCACCTTCATACAACTTTGCTGCATCCAGAAGGGTATCTACACCTTTGAAGTACGCCAGCTTCCCTGCAAAAAACACTAACTTGTCAGAAAGCTTGACATCAATGAGTTCACGTATCTGTTCCTTGGTCTTTGGTTCCGGAAAAAATCTTTCAGGGTCATATCCATTTTTCATAAATACCGTTTTTGCGGAGCAGTCTGGGAATATCTCACGGACAAGCTCATCGTTGTCATTTGAGATTGTGATTATCCTTTTTGCACCTCGCGCAGCCTCATCCGCATATTTTCTAAACCGCACCCATTGCTTATAGCCCATCAGGTCGGTTCCGTGTGCGGTGATGACATAGGGCACCCCGGTTGTCGCTGCAAGCCAACTCAGAAGCCATATGTGCTGGACATGTATCATATCAGGCTTAAACTCTGCCACAGCCTTGTTTATCGCCGTTTCAAATGCGCAAAGATATGCTTTAAACTGACTATCGCTCAAATCAAAAAATGTCATTGTGCTGCGTGGATGTGTCGTAAAACAAGGGAAATTAAACGGCAACGCATTTACAAGTTCCTCATCATATGTGAAAAACACCGGATATATTCCGGCTCCCGGTATCGTTGCAAATTTAGTCGCATTCTCCGGCATCACAATACTGACCTCATGACCCTTTTTCATCAGATGAACTGCTATGTTTCTTGTGTAGGTTCCGCTGCCTGAGCCCGTCAACGGAAAGTGGTTTATCATGAGTACTTTCATCGCATACATTCCTTTCACCGCAATTGCACAAACACTCGTCAAAGCCTTTGATTCGCAAAATAGTTTCTTGTGCGCTATTTGGACAATCCAATTTTTCGGGTAAACTCACTCCAAGCTTCCAAGAGCGCCTCATGCTCGTTCATATATCTTCCGATGCTGCCCCAACTTTCATCAAAGTTTTTTATTACACTGTTAAACTTAGGGTTTGAAGTATATTTTGAAAGCGCAGCCATTCCCAATATGAGCCGCTCACGCTGATACGCTCTGGTTTCATTTAAGTCATTGCCCAGTATATAGTTGAGAAATGGGTTTCTTCCTACCCAACCTGTGCACGCATAATAGAGCCGTTCTTGCACATCTGGGTCGCCCAGCAAGTCCGGCTCTTTTGGAAAGTTTTTGTATGTATCATGCAAAGGGTTAAGCCCAATATCCACACAAGCTACGCCTGCCTTGGCTATTTCAACCCCGATTAATGTATCTTCACCACGACCAAGAAACAACATCCCATCACATGTGTAGTATGTTGAAAAAAACGGCGGCAAGGTCGCAAACACTGATAACTTGAACGCACAGTTCCCACCAAGCACTTTCGTGCTGCGTACTATAATGCGTTTTTCGGATTGGAGCGCAAGACATCTGTGGATTTCACTGCTTTTCCAGTATTCAAGCATGTTCGATTTTTGAACTCCGGCCAACAAGGCCTCCATGCCATCAAACGATGCGTGCGGTAGGATATTGTATCCGCTGTATTCGCTTGTTGTAATGCTGTTTGATTTTATGTGTCTCAGATGCGCTCCAAAAAAATCAACCTCGGCTGTAACCGGCCCTGTCGGAGTATTTTTCAGTACGTCCGGCAAAACATCTGAATCGACAAAAAAGAGCATATCCATTTTGCGAATTATTGCCTCTACAACAACAAGGGTTCGGTTGTAGCCATACGGCACCAGACCTTGCGCTGTATCAATGGGGCATTTCAGCAAGGTTTGCGTCGATTCTTCTGATACCCCCAAGCGGCAAAATTCGTCATGACAATATTGCGGATGGTTTATGTCGATTGCATAAAAAGGTATTTTCTTTTTTAGTCTGCCCTCAACATCCGGATCTAACTTGCGAGTGTATGCAACGATGACACAGTCTATCTTATGCCCAAATTTTTCGGAATTATTAATAAAGCGCATAAGTTCTGCATCTGAGTCAAGACTTCTCACGATCATTCCAAGAGCAATTTTCAATGCCATACCTCCTTAGGCTACCAGCAGCCTATGCAAGCAATGAACACTTCGTACACTTCGGTTTGCGAGTCTCTTTTCCAATTTTTGCAGTCAAACACTTCACCTTTTTACTTTACCACAAGCACTTATCAAAGTGAAGAATAATTTGAATTTTTATGAATATTTGACTTGACTTGCACTTTGCAGCAAAAAATGCTAAAGTGGACATTATTTGTTCGAAGGGATGATATAGAGTGTCTGGAATTAATGTAATTATTGAAGGTAGCGGCAAACACTGCCACCTTACTCGCGAAACCCTTGATGTGCTTTTTGGCAAAGACTTTGAGTTGGAAGTCAAAAAAATGCTGACCCAACCCGGTCAGTTTGCCACACCGCACAAAGTGACAGTCGTTGGCCCAAAGAGATCCGCTGATATTTCAATCATCGGTCCGCCCCGCAGTGCCAATCAGATAGAGTTGTCCTTTACTGATGCAACTGCCCTGGGATTTATAGATGTTCCTATCCGCGAAAGCGGTGATGTAAGCGACAGTCCGGGTTGTGTGCTGATTGGCCCGGAGGGAGAAGTCGAGATAGGCGAGGGCATTATTGTTGCAAAGCGCCATGTCCATGTCACCCCGGAAGATGCCGAGAAATTCGGCTTGGTTGATAAGCAAATTGTGAAGGTTAAAGTTTCGGGAGAGCGTGCGCTTATTTTTGATGAAGTGGTGGCTAGGGTACACCCAGAGTATGCAACTTTCATGCATATCGACTACGACGAGCTCAACGGCGCGGCAATTTCCGGGCCCAATCCAACAGGCGAAATAATAAAGTAATAAGATTGTGGCTTCCTGAATCAGATTCAGGACAGGTTTGGCCACAATGACCGTCTTGGGAATTTGCAATAAAAGGTATTAACCCCAGGGCAGAGCCCTGGCCCCCGCACTTCGTGCGTGTTGCGCGGCAAAGACCGCGCGGTTTTGAACCTTGTGAAATCTGCGCTCGTTCGGTCATGACCGACCAACCTCGGTCGCGACGCTCTCTTCGCTTGATTATAAAAAGTGTCCGGCATTGCCGGACACTCGTTTGCTTCAATTATTATTTAGGGGGCTATGGCCTACAGAATATTCAACACAACAGTAAGCACCACGAATGCTCCGGCAAACCATTTTGTCGCAAGCGCAAGCCGCGCATCCCGTGACTTTTGCTTATTCTTTGCTAGATATGTGTCGGACTTTGCGCCGCTAAGTGCAGAAAGCCCTGAGTTTTTTCCTGATTGGAGCGCTATCACTGCCATAAGTACTATGCAGGATATGAGCTGGATAATAACAAACACCATTTGCATGATATCAAATCCTTTCGGAACGAAAATTTAATATAATTCGAGAAGCACCAGACACCCCAGCGAAATCAGCAACTGCAAGTCCGCTAAAAATCCAACCTTCTCATTTCACAGTGAAAGCCATTCTAGCACACTAAAACCCTGATTGCAAGCATTTTTTATGTCGGAGGCCAAAATATTATGTTTTTTGATACACATGCTCATTATGACGACAGGCGATTTAGCGATGACCGCAATGAGTTGCTCGCATCTATGCCCCACTCAGGCATCACACTCATCATGAATTCTGCAAGCAGTTTGAAATCTTCAAAGATCAGCCTTGAACTTGCAGACAGATTTTCTTTTGTATATGCTTCGGTTGGTGTGCATCCGCACGATGCCAAGTCTATGTCTGACAATACTGTTTTCGAGCTTGAAAAGCTACTTGCGCACCCAAAAGCAATGGCTGTCGGTGAAATCGGGCTTGATTTTCATCATAATTTTTCACCGCCCGAGATTCAAAAGCTGCGTTTTCGTGAGCAAATGGAACTTGCACGAGCCATCAAGAAGCCCGTGATTATTCACGAACGCGAGTCGCTGTCCGACACTATGGATATCATCCGTGATTATCCAGATCTGACCGGAGTTTTTCACTGCTTTTCAGGCAGTTGGGAAACGGCAAAGATTATCCTTGACATGGGTTGGTATCTATCTTTCACCGGCGTCATTACATTCAAAAATGCCAGGCGCTCTATTGAGGTTGTTGAAAATATGCCTGCGGACAGGCTCCTTCTCGAAACCGACTGTCCGTATCTAACCCCAGAACCAAAACGTGGCAGACGAAACAGCTCTCTATATCTTCCCTATATTGCTGAAAAGGTCGCAGAAATCCGTGGGATTTCAGTTGAGGAGGTCGCCTCCATCACCATGGAAAACGGAAAACGGTTTTTTGGCATAAATTAAGTTTAAATGTTGTTGGAAAGGCATGGTGCTTTATATGAAGTTGATTTCTTGGAATGTTAACGGGCTACGGGCTTGTTTAAAAAAAGGATTCATGGATTTTTTTAATGAAATAGATGCTGATATATTTTGTTTGCAAGAAACGAAAATGGAGCAAGGACAGGCAGAACTTGAGCTGTCAGGTTATCATGAATACTGGAACAGTGCTGAAAAGAAAGGATATTCAGGCACCGCCATATTTACAAAAACCCCTCCTTTATCGGTAAGTTACGGAATGGGCATTGAGCAGCACGACCGAGAGGGGCGAATGATAACTCTGGAGTTTGAAACTTTTTATATTGTTTGTGTTTATGTTCCCAATTCAAAAAGAGAATTGCTGCGCCTCGACTACCGTATGCAATGGGAGGAGGCTTTTCGCAACTATGTAAAGGACCTCGACAAAGCTAAGCCCGTGATTATTTGTGGAGACTTAAATGTCGCCCATCAGGAAATAGACCTTAAAAACCCCAAGTCAAACCAACGCAATGCAGGCTTCACAACAGAAGAACGTCATAAGATGACCGAGCTGCTGGGTTCCGGGTTCACCGACTTTTTCAGACAGTTAAACCCTGATTTGCGCGATGCATATACCTGGTGGTCTTACATGGGGAGTGCAAGAGCAAGAAACATAGGCTGGCGCATTGACTATTTTTTAGGCTCTGATCGTCTTGTTGATGTGGTCGCAGATACATTTATTTTGCCCGAAATAATGGGCAGTGACCATTGTCCGGTAGGGCTTTTGCTAAAAGCTCAATAACGGAAACTTTTTGTCACAATAGCCACATCTATCTGCCCCGAGCTGCGATACGAGCTTGGGCAGGTAAACATCTGACTGTGTGACACAGGCAGGATTGTTGCATTGTAAAGTTGTAAGATCAAATGTAACCGGCGGCGGCAACTGCCTCGGAAGATGCATAAACTCTAACAGCAGCGACATGCGAATAAACATGCCGTATCTCGCCTGTTGAAAATAAACTGCACGCGGGTCATCATCCACATCAGTCGTAATTTCACCGTATCTGGGAAGTGGGTGCATGATTAACAGGTCTGATTTTGCCCCACTCAGCATTTTTTTGGTCAAAATATAAACGTCTTTAAGCCGCCGATATTCCGCCGCATCGTGAAACCGTTCGCGTTGCACACGGGTCATATATAGAATATCCAGTTCAGATATGCAGGCTTCAAGACGCTCTGACTCCACGTGTTTTTGCCCGTGCAGCTTTATTTGCTTGAGTATATATCCCGGCAAAGAAAGTTCTTTTGGTGATATGAGGTAGAAGCTTATCCCCGGAAACATACCCATTGCGTCAACCAGTGAGTGCACTGTCCGGCCATGCTTTAAATCTCCGCATATGCCTATTTTGAGGTTTTCGATACTTCCTCGCTCAATGGCTATGGTTGCCAAATCCGTGAGCGTCTGTGTCGGGTGAAAGTGCCCCCCGTCTCCGGCGTTTATTACAGGAACTTCCGAATAAAGCGCCGCCGCTGTCGCTGCACCTTCCTGAGGGCTTCTGATCACTATTGTGTCTGAATACGATGCGGTCATTCTTATTGTGTCGGCAAGTGTCTCTCCTTTTGAGACAGAGGTACCCAAAGGGTCTGAAAACCCGAAAACCCCTGCGCCAAGTCTTTGTGCTGCTGCTTGAAATGAAAAGTTTGTCCGTGTGCTTGGTTCATAAAACATGGAGGCAAAAAGTTTGCCTCTGCATGTGTCCGCATAGGTCTCAGGACGGGCTATTATATCACAGCATTGCATATACAGCTGCTCCCACCAAGCCCTTGACATGTCTGCAACGCTTACTAGTTTACGCACCTGAGTCATATTTTGCCTCCATTTCAAACACGCTTTTCTCACAATACATTTTTGCCATGCAATAAATCCATTACATGATACCATATCCTAAAAATAAAATCCATGCACGAAAATAGTAAGGAGTGCGTTTATGAAAACATTGATACTCTACGCTACCAAGCATGGCGCTGCAAAAGATATTGCAGAGCGTCTTGCAGAGCTTCTCCCTGATGCGACAGTTTGCGATTTGAGCGCAGATACTGTGTCACTTGCGGATTTCGACTGTGTGATTTTCGGCAGCTCAGTTTATGCCGGGTCAATCCGAAAGGAAGCCAAATCATATCTGTCAAAAAATGCAAGTCAGCTTGTTTCTAAGCGATTTGGTTTGTTTTTATCGGGGATAAGCGCCGGTGAAAGTGAGGAGGTCTTTGTCTCAAATTTTTCGCCGGAAATATTAGGGGCAGCTTCAACCAAAAGTTTTATCGGAGGGGTATTTAATCCAGATAAATGCAATTTGTTTGAGCGGATAGTAATCAGGTTGGTCACAAAAAAGACTAAGTATTTCAGCACTATTTCTGATGAGCGCATAAAAAAGTTTGCTGAAGAGTTGATGTGATGGATAAACTGACGGGAGTCGAACTCCCGTCAGCTTAAAAAATATGGCCGCCGGCAGGCCGCTCCCCTGCGATGAATCAGCAAGTTGCTTGTAGGGGGTGACCTGCTTTTGATTTTGCAACAGCCTTTTTCTGCTCCTGCTATCTTTTCTTCATTTTTGGATCCAAAGCATCGCGCAACCCATCGCCGAGCAGATTTAAGGACAACACCGTAACCATGATGAACAGCCCCGGGAAAAACATCAACCACGGATGCGACAGAGAAAAAGCTCTGCCGGACGCAATCAATGCACCCCACTCAGGATGCGGCACAGGCACACCCAGGCCAAGGAACGACAGCGCTGCCGCCAATAAGATTGCGTGACCTAAGTTTACTGTGACTTGAACGATGATGGGACTCAGCCCGTTAGGCAATACCTGACTATAGATTATGCGGACATGTGACAAACCAACTGCCCGGGCGGCCTCAACAAACTCCTTGTTCTTTACTGTGAGTATTGAAGCTCGTGACATTCGGGTGAAAATAGGAATATAGCTGATTCCGACAGCTATAATCAAGTTTTGCAAGCTTTGTCCAAGCACAGAAACAACAACCATGCCCAGAAGCAGCCCCGGTATCGAAGCCAGAATATCAGAAATACGCATGATGAACTCGTCCAATTTCCCACCAAAATAGGCAGCAAACGACCCCAGGGAAGAACCGATAATCACAGCGGCACCAACAGTGCTAAATCCTATGAGCAGAGAGTATCTTGTGCCATAAATCGTACGCAAGAACAAATCTCTTCCCAACTGGTCGGTACCGAATGGGTGACGCCAACTGGGGGGTGCATGTATGTTCATAACATTTGTTGCGGTGATCGTTTCCCAACTAATAAACAAGGATATTATAAATAGAAGAAAAATAAAACAGATTATAATAAAGCCTGTCATCGCACCGACATTTTTGCTCAGACTGAAAAGAATGTCGCCAAATTGACTGCGTTTCCTGTGCTTCTTTGTAGCAAGCGCCTCAATGTCAGGTGCTATGCTTGTTGTTGCGCCAGTTTGCTCTTCGGCTGAAAATTGCCGAGTAACGAAGCTCTTTTGCGGCGGTGCGGAATCTTCTTTTGCTTTTTTGTCTTGTACCGATGGGCGGACAGCATCAAGCAGTGCCCCAACTGAATCGGGACTCAGCGCCCCCGGCATGAGCGCCGGATTCAAAACACTTTTCACGACAACGCCAGCCTCAGCCTCGTCTGATTCCGGATAAGCGTCAGATTCATCCAAATCGCCGCCGATAACTAATGCCGGTTGCAATCCTGGTTCAAACCGTTTGCCAGCCAGGGTAGCTGTTCCTGCACGCCTTTTCCTTTTGTTGGCAGAGACATACTGAGCTTTTATTCTTGGATCAAGGAAAGCATACAGAATGTCAACGATAAGCATGACAAGAACATACATGGTTGAGGTGAGAATGATGCAACCCAAAACCATGGGCACATCTCGACCTATTACGGCGTCTATGGTCAGACGGCCTACGCCGGGCCACGTGAAGACCTGCTCAATGACAGCAGAGCCCGCAAGCTGAACGCAAAACGAAGCGCCGATTGATGTGACAGTAGGGATCATTGCATTACTCAGTGCATGTTTTCTGATGACGACTTCTTCCGGAACACCCTTCGCCCTTGCAGTGCGCAGGAAATCCGCGCCCAAAACTTCAAGCATACTGGCGCGGGTTTGCCTTGTTGCGACAGCAGTCATAACAAGCGCACTGCAAATACCCGGCAGTATGAGGCTTCGGATTCCATGGTCGTTGCCTCCGGCAGGCAGCCAATTGAGCTGAAGCGAAAACAAAAGCAGCAATAAAAGCCCAATCCAGAAGTGCGGCATGGATAGCCCAATCAGTGTAAATCCTGTGGTCAGGTTATCTGTTATGGTTCCCGCATGTCTTGCGGCGCGGATTCCAAGAGGAATAGAGATGGCTGAGCCTATAAAAAGTGCGGTAAATGAAAGCAGCAATGTGTTCGGAAGTCTTGACATATATGTGTCCCACACGCTGAGCTGGTTTATATACGATACACCCATGTCGCCTTGGAGCAGATTCAACATATAAAGGCCATAACGGTAAAACATTGACCTATGTAAATTAAATTGTTCTCTCAGTGCCTGGATGTCCTCTTCGGTCATTTCACCGACAATCATGGGATCTATGACTGTGCCGGGCGCAAGCTCCATTAGTGTAAAAACGATAAAAGACACTGCAATCAGAACGGGAATAAGCATCAGCAGTCTCTTCAATATAAAACGAATCAAATCCTATTTACCCCCTCGAATTTATGAAACCATCATAACTGCCCGAGTTCCCTCAATTTGGGATACCCTGTAGATGTATCCCAAATTGAGGATATGCGGTATGCTCATCGGATGTGTTTCTAGTCTTGAATGATCCTGTATATACCTCTTATATCGTTGTTGTTGTCAGACCTGAGAATCATTCCGCCAACGCCATTAACGGTTACAGCCGCTTGCATCATCATGTAGACACAGATGTATGCGAGATCGTCGGATGCGATCCATTGGATTTCATGATAGATGGCTTCGCGCTCGGCTCTGTCGCCGGTTGCAGAGGCTAAATTGAGCAGCTCCAAAATCCTGGGGTTGTTGTATGATGATCTGTTGGTTGCCGAGCCAGGAAGCAGGAAGTTTCTGATGGAAGAAGCGTTGTCAGTCAGCGTGCCAACGTGGAGCACCATCTGAGAGGTGTTGTTGTGGTATGTTGCAACGCTTGCAAGACCGGCAACGTCTGATGTGATGATATTTATAGGAACGCCGATGCGTCTGAATTCTTCTTGCAAGAATTCAATGGCTCTGATGTTATTTACATGTGCAGCATGAAGGTCTACGGTCTCACCATTCCATACTGAACGTTCGAGGTAGCTTCTGGCTAAATCGGGGTCATATGGGACAAGCGGTATGTCGTAGTTCATAAATTCTGTACCGAAACCCCAGATTGTACCATGCTCCCATGGAAATGCCCAGTCGCCATTTGCCGCTCTGGCAACAGTGACGGGGTCAACAATGTGCGCTACAGCTCTCCTGAAATACCAGCAGCCTGTGATAGGGTCGTTGAAATTGAATGTAAGGAAGTTAGGACTTGTGAGCACCCATGGGAAAACAGAAAAGTTTTCCGGATCGTTCTGGAACATGGGTTTGTCTGCGGGGGTAATTGAGAAGCAAACCTGGACTTGATCATTTTGAAGCATGATTGTACGGGCACTTGCCTCCGGAACATGTCTTAAAATGAGCCTTTGTGTTCTGGGTGCCTCACCCCAATAGTTTGGATTTGCCTCAAGCACTAAAAAGTCAGATGCGTGGAATTCAGTGATTATATATGAGCCTGTTCCTACCCACCATCCGCGCTCAGGATCAGCGTCAACGGCGACCCTATTGATGAGGTGTGCGCCGGGCAGTGAGAGCAGGTGCAGAAAGTCAACATCAACAGCTTCCAAGACTATTTCAATTTTATAGTCGTTTATGATGTTTACCATATTAACGCCTCTCCATGAAGTATGGGACATTGTGCCGGGATTATCATGTGCCATAGCGACGGTAAAGAAAACATCTTCTGCGTTAAATTTTTCTCCATTTTGGAAATATACGTCATCACGCAGGGTAAAGATAAAGTGCTGATAGTCCTCGGTTTCCCATGAGGTAGCCAGGCGTGGCAGCCAGTCATCACCTAAGTTAAGAGGAGGATCAATAAGCGTGTCATACATGAGTGTAAATGCCATACGATGTGGCGGTGCGGTAGAACCTGGCAAAAAGGCATTTAAAACAGCGATAATGTTCATATCATAAATGATATCGATTTCTTCCGCAAAACGCACATTTTCGCCAACAGGTGGAGTTGCCTCAACGATGGTGACCTCTCCGGGTTGTGCAACTTCGTCCAGCAAGGAAGCGGTGCCTCCGCCAGCCTCGGCAGCGCCCTCGTCTCCGGGTGCAGCAGGGGACGGGCCGCAAGCAGCCAGAATCGTAAGTCCCATGAGTGCAGCCATAATCAATGCAGTGATTTTTTTAAACTTTTTCATTCTTATTTTTCTCCTCCTATAAAGTAACTTGTTTCCGGTACGAATATCCTCAGTAAACCGCTCCTTTCAGCTACATGTAATCTACTTTTTAAATTATAGTTATACATAAATACTTACTCAGACTAGTATATTTTTTTATTATACCAGTGTGTAGTGAATTGGTAAAGAAAAATTAAATCACTATTAATAACCAAAGCGAATCAGAGTTATAAGCCAAATGAATTGAAATATGCAATGCAGCGGTAATTTTGCAGCTTGCGCTTGTAGTACTACAGATGCTATATTACCTAAGTGTAGTCTCCTTTACACGCCCTCACCTCAGAAAGAAGGTAATCATTATGTTTTCGAATAAAGCAAAAGCATATGTGGCTATAGTTATTGCATATACAATCATAGGATTTAATCCTTTGATGCTCAGATTAACTGTAGGGAGTGTTACCGCACTAGAAATTCTGACCTACAGACTGACATTTGCTTTTCTTGGCACACTTATCCCTATAATATTCAATAAGGCGAAAATTGACATTACATGGAAAGATGTACGTGTGTTATTTCCTGTAATGATAGTATATGCAATTGTTTTCTTCACGCTGCAAACACTTGCGCTCGAAGCAATCCCGTCTGCAGAGTATGGCATTATATTTGCCCTTAGCCCTATTTTTGCGGCAGTATTGGCATCGATATTTATTAAAGAAAAAATAAACAGGGTTCAAATCCTGTTTATCATTTCCTCAGTTTCTGGGGTTATTTTCATTATGGTGATGAAAGGCGCAAGCCTGGAAGTGTTTAATTTAAGAGGGATTATCCTGTCTGCACTGACGGCCATAACACTGGCAGTCATAACCATCATGCTGCGCAAAGTTTCAGGGAGATATTCAGCGCACACCATAACTTTTTTGGTTTCGGCAACAGGGTTTGTTACTTTCAATATCGCACTGCTTTTTGTGAGGATATCGACCGGAACGCTGACACAGTACTTCGCTCCGCTTGCTGATTGGCGAATCCTTATGGCGGCGCTGTTTCTTGGCGTTGCAGGTGTTTTTGGCACAGCGTTTTTTCAAAGCTATTCTTTGAAGTATGTAGAATCTACTAAAGTTGTAGTGTTTTCGAACTTGGCAACCGCGGTGACCATTTTTGCCGGAGCGATTTTTCTGGCAGAGTCGCTTTACTGGTACCATCTATTAGGAACGATTGCGATTGTCATAGGGGTTGTAGGAACAAACCGATTTGGCAACGCGGCTCGCGCCAAGCGTATGGCGAAAAGTGCAGAAAAGCAGGATGGCTAGATAGCCCCTACCTATCTTGTTCTTCAAGCAGCCGAACAAATGCCGACATCTTCCGTGCTGCAATGAGCACAGACTCACCATTTGAAAAGAAAGCCTCTTTTGTAGTCTTGTTGATATGGGTGATATTGTCAAGATTTACGAGAAAAGAACGATGACAACTGTAGAACTTGGGAACATGCTCTGCAACCTCATGGAGCTTTCCACGGAAGTCTAGTTCACCACTAACCATATGCAAAATAACGCGCTTCTCTATTTTAGGATGGCTCTCAAAGAAAAGAATATCATTGTGAGGGATTCTCCAAATCTCGCCATTAGCATTTACATTGAAAAAGTGCGGCTCATGAGCCTGTTCTTCAAGATATCGACTATATGCCGCCAAAATAGACTCTATGGTTCGGACATCAGCATCTGTCGGGCGGTCTTTGAGAATGTAATCCATTGCGCCGACCTTGTTCTCAAAAGTAAGGTGAGCCAGTTCAGCGTGTGTAGTGATGAATACGATTTTAGCCAGAGGGTCAGTTTCTCTGATTATAGAGCCCAGCTCAATGCCGTTTAGCTCATGCTGCAAATCGACATCAAGAAAATAAAGCCCATGCTTATCTGGATGCTCCTTTAGGTATTCCAGTACTTCTTCCGGGCCGGACGCTGACACGACCAGCTCCATATCGACGCCTTGCGCCTCAATGTGCTTGATAACGAGGTGCTCCATGTGCTGTAGTTGCTTTGGGTCATCATCGCAAACAAGTATATGTAACATCTATCTATGCCCCTCCAATTCGTAACTTTTGAACGAAATGTCCATCTTGGATAGTTGTCTGAAGTGTCATGGTGTCTGACTGAGCGGTTATGAGTTCTTCCAGATTTTTCAGACCTATACCACGACCCGTACCTTTGCTTGAATAACCGAGTTTCTTTAGCTCATGAAATGGAGGAATATCCGCTCTACAAGTGTTTTGCACCACAAAAGTTACCCCAGCACCAACTTTATAACAGGCGAGCATAAGCTTCCCGGCGCCGAGTGTTGTGAGCTCTTCGATGGCATTATCTAAAATGATGCCCAACATACGCACAAGCGTAATGGAATCTACAGGGATATGGTCGATCTCGTCGGGGGATTCAAAGGTGGTGTTAATGTCCAGACTTTGGGCGCGCATAAAATGCGAGAGCAGGATACTCTTGATTTCCGGAATTTTAATTTTCCCAAAGTTGCCCAGTGCGAATTCGTTTTTTACAATGCCTGCAAAGACAGGTTCGATGTTGGATAAATAATACCGCTCTAACCCTTCCAAATCTTTTTCTTCCACAAAACTATAGAAAGAACGAAACACATTTCTCCAATCGTGATGCATCTTCCGCACGGTGGATAGATTTTGTTCAATGTTACTTATGTAATGCTGAAAGAGTTCTTGTTCGGTCTCCTTTCGTTGCAAAGCGGATTGGATGCGCAGAGACCTTACATAGAATAGAACACTTACAAGTAAAGTAGCCATGAAGCCAAACAGGAAAAAGACCTCCCAAGAGGTGATGAACTCCAAGAAATCGTATTGATAATGCAATATGGTCATGGCCAGTTGCATAAAAGTAATAAGAGAGGCTGAGACAATGGCAAGAGCGGTTATGGCGTTCTTGCTTTGATTGATTATTTCCCGCAATTTCCGTGTTGCTTTAACGAACAAAATAGCGAAAAGAATCGTAATGATAATGTTGCCGAACAGGTAAGGAAGAGCCAACAAGAAAAAGGAGAGCGGAAGAGCCGCCGACAGAGCCATCGACAGAGGCGTAACAATGGATGCCCAATAGATAGGGAAAAGGAAGCCGGTTACAGTTGTTACAAACAGGCCAAGTGCGCTTATGGTTATGATGACCCCCAAAGTTAAGATGAGAGACTTTTTTATGCAATAGGATTTTATTTTAAGGAAGTAAAAAAGCAAGAGAACGAGTACAACAAAGCCGCTGGATAATTGATTAACAGAGAAAGCTAAAAATATATGCTGACAAATTGTGAGGAGTGCAGTAGCGGAGATGATATAGACGTTTTCTTTCAAGTCTGATTTCCAATTTTGAGTTAAAATTTTTGCAACAATGGGAATGAGAAAATTCATCATTGCCCAATAGAGAATATTGGGAATAGCTAATATCATGGGCAACAGGCCTTTCGTAGAAGTGTGTGAGAGTGTGTTTGACACATTTCCCCAGTTCAGCAAAGTACGCGTTGTTGAACTGTTTGAGCCGATTATTTTCAAAACCGCTACATAGGCATTTAACAATTTATTTTCAATATATTCATATTTCATTTATGGATAACCCCATTTGAAATATGGTATAAATTGGTAAGTGATAATTAAAAAGCCAACCGCTTTCAGTCGTTTGGCGACATTTTGTTGCGTTTGGCCGACGCTTCATTGCTTTTATATAAACTTTAGTATATTTATCTATTTAAAAGAAAAAACGCTCAGTTCAACAACGCGTACTATTTCGAACTGAGCGACTCTATTTATCTATCTGTGCTTGCCTATGTTCACGCAATCTATAGAAAAATGTTGTGCGCCCTATGCCGCATTGAGAAAAAGCTTGCTCCAGCGAAATCTGCTTTTGCTCCCATGCATTCACAATCATAGCGAAATTTTCTGGAATCGGCTTTTTTGGCGGGCCGAAACAAACGCCACGCGCTTTAGCGGCGGTGATACCCTCTGCTTGGCGTCTTTTGTTATCCTCGCGCTCTTTTTGTGCCACGAAGGATAAAATTTGGAGTACGAGATCAGAAACAAAAGTGCCCATAAGGTCTTTGTTTAGACGCGTATCTAAAAGCGGCATATCCAATACCACCATGTCTACGCCCTTGTCCCTGGTGAGCGCTCGCCATTGTTCCAGAATTTCTTTGTAGTTGCGGCCAAGTCGGTCAACGCTATCTATATAGAGCAAATCGCCTCGCTTTAGCTTTTGAATCAGCAGTTGATACTTTGGACGATCAAAATCTGCACCGGATTGTTTGTCTACATAGAGTTGAGTAATAGAAATGCCCAAGGCCGCCATGGTATCCTTTTGGCGGTTTTCGTTTTGATCGATGGAGCTGACTCGGATATAGCCATACTTCTTCATAGATATTTCCCCCTAATCAAGCTCGTTTGATTGTAAATGAACATAAGACAAGAGAAAAGAGACTCTTTTAGTCATTCATCGACATTTTTAAAGGTTTGCCCGACAACCTATTGCATCAGAGCAAAAATAGGTTACAATCGAGCAAGTCCTACCACTTACAACATGAGGGTGCATATAAACCGGCCAAGCACGGAGCAAACGCAAATGGAGAGAAAGTTTTTATGAATTACATGAACATGGTAACAAGAAACGAACGGATGTTGTTGCAAGTTACAACAGATAATGCGATACAAATTCTTCGGCATCTGCATGAAAATCCGGGTGCCCATAGAGCGCAGAGCATTGCAAAAGCAATAGGTATCACTTCGCCGCTGTTCACAAGGATTGCAGCCCGGCTGAAGCACAGCGGGTTTGTTGCACATGCACCAGGGCGGCAAGGCGGCTATACGATTGGTAGACCGGCAACAGAGATTAGTTTCTATGATGTGTTTGCAGCGATGGAAGGCGAACTCAATATAAGCCCGCGCCTAAATTCAGACGGCGAATACGAGAATAGAGATTGCAAGCTTTATGAGTTTCTTCAAACACTGCAAAGCAACATAGTTGAAGATATGCTCGGCGTGAGCGTTGCAGATCTGGTGTAAAAATAAAAAATTTTGGAGGAGAAATAATTGAAAATTCAAATGTCAACGGATTATGCTGTGCGCGTTTTGCGGTACATACATACACATAGCGACTCGGTTCTTACAGGAAAAGAAATAGCGGAGGCCACTGATGTCTCTTATCCCTTTTTTGCAAAAATTGCAGACCTGTTGAGGAAAAAAGGATTGCTTGTCACAGAAAAAGGGAGAAAAGGTGGCTATCGCCTGGGCAAGCCTTTAGAGCATATAAATGTTTATGAAGTATTTGTTTCAACTGAAGGTGAGCTGAGAATAAGCAGTTGCTTGATGGAACATCGTAATTGCAACAGAGCAAACGAGGAATCTTGCAGTTTTCGTGGATTCCTTTGCAATTTGCAAGATTCTATAATTGCTGAAATGTCAAGCACGAAAGTGCTGGACGTTGCTTGAGCTGATGGGAGTTGAGCTCCCATCGGTTTTACCGGGCGACATTTTGCAAAATAACCACATCGACATAGTCACCTTGTTCGCAACAAGCGACAGCCCCCCGCACCTCTCCGCGCCTCGCGTGTGACGTGGCCCAGGGGGACGCTTAATTTTGAGACAATGATGCGCTCGAAGATAAAAAGAGCTAAATTGTTACATCATAGTTGCTGACCTTTACTCTTTGCGGTATAATATACTTGGCTATAAAGTCACAAATAAGTTAGGGGGGGGCTATATATGCAAAATGCCGTTTATGGAATTTTCAGAAAAGGGCGCATTGTTTTCAACGAACCTGTGACTGCTCCTGACGAATCAAATGTTATCGTTGTCTTTTTGGATAAGCCGAAAAATGAACTGAGACAGGATAACAATAGATTGCTGAGTATATTTGACACATTAGGTATTTGGGAAGATTCCAGAGACACAGAAACGATAATAGCCGATATAGAAAACAGCCGAGTATCAAGGGCGGTGGATGTTGCCATATGAGATACTTACTAGACACGAACATCTGTATTTATTTCTTAAATCGAAACTCAAAGATAGTAGACAAGCTGGAATCTGTTTCCGGCGATGACTTGGCAATATCTTGTTTTAATTTAGCTGAGCTTCTTTTTGGTGCATATAACTCCGAACACGTTGATAAAAACTTGGAGCGTGTTCGCTACCTTGAAAGCGTAATTGAAGTCATAAGTTTTGATAAAAAAGCCATTGATAACTTTGCTATAATAAAAGCAGATTTGAAAGAACAGGGGAAGCTGATTGATGATTTCGACATGCTCATTGCCGCTGTTGCACTGAGTAATGAAATGGTTTTAGTAACAAACAACGAGAAACATTTTGAGCGTATTACCAATCTCAAAATAGAAAATTGGATGCATTAACTACAGACTCAAAAAGATTTCACAGAGCGCATCCGCGCTCTAAAATCGCCACGAATGAACCCCAACACAACAAAAATCCCGGGCAAACATGGAGTTAACACCCCATATTTGCCTGGGATTTTCTATGTTGATTATAGCCCCCCCCAAAAAAAAACAAAGCCATTGACCGACGCTTTCAAACGTTTGGCCGACAACCTATTGCAACGCAGAAAATAAAGGTTTATCCTCCAAAAGAACGAACGCTTAAAGAGTAAAAAGCTCTAAAATTAAAGCAGCATCACGGAGGTGAACGCAACTGAAAAGCATCAAAGGTTGACACGATTTCATTGAAATAATCGTGTGACGCAAGTAAAAATTTTTAACAAAGAAAAGAAAGGAAAAAACTAATGTTTCAGAAAAGAAGTAAGAAAATCTTATGCCTGCTCCTCGCTGTTGTTATGCTATCTGGTATCGCAACAATGGGCGCTATGGCAACAGAAGAATATGTAGCGGAGGAATATATACCTCTGACAGATGAGTATGTACCGGCTACAGAAGAAGCAGATGAACAAGAATCGGCTATAGCCGAAGAAGAAATCGATATCGATGAACTCGCTATAGATGAAGAAGCGATCTATACAGACGACGCATATGAACTCGCATTGGCTGAAGCTGCACTACTTGCAGAGATAGAAGCAGCAGCGAGTGTTGCAGCGTTGAGTGGAGATGCAATAAGGGTCAATGTTGTCACGAGGTATGAACTTTGGCGTACCGCAGGTGGTAGTGCAGAGCAGATTACTGTTGTATTTGGAAGTGAAGCAAATTTCTTAGCTAATGTGACAACAACAGGCGCACCTATTACCTCCGTAAATCAATTTGTTGATGCACGCGCCGCCGGGAGACAGGTTGTAGTCAATGTTATGACTAACATGGAAACCGGGCCTGCGATTTATATTCACTCAGGTACAGATGTTGTGATAATGAGTGATGTGCCGGGCGGCGTGGTGCTAGGTAAGCTAGCTGGAAACACTGCATATCATTTTACCGTAAATGGTAGTTTGACACTAGAGGAAGGCATTACATTACAGGGGCATCGCCCATCTGGCTTTGCTTGGCCTGCATGGCACTATTCACAACTTACTCCGGATTGTGCATATGGGTCTCGGGATTTTATTGTGAGCACGGCAAGTGGCTGGGCTTATGGTGGAGGTGTGGCGCTTAACAATGCTGAAGCCATATTTACTATGAATGCTGGAAGTGTAATCCGAGATTCTCGTCAAATGTGGAGCGGTGCCGTTCGTATTCACAGAGGAACTTTTGTTATGAATAATGGTGCCGTGATTGAAGGCAACTTTGCAACGACTAGAGGTGGAGGTGTAGCTGTCTCTGAGCATGATTCCGCGGCACACCACGGACAGCATTCAACTTTCGTGATGAATGAGGGCGCAATTATAAGAAACAATGTGGCGGGAGTCACAGGTGGAGCCATATACGCAATAGCGACTTCAGATCAAGCAGCCTCTGCTATCCATATAAATGGTGGACTCATTCAAGGCAATGCCGCTGGTGCATCTGCTGGAGGGATTGGTCTAGATGCGAATTCAAATTTATTCCTAAATGATGTTCAAATTATTGGAAATACGGCTGGGAGTGGCGCTGGTGGTTTGGGAGTGTTTTCTCTGGCACCTGGAGTTTCCGTAGTCATCAATGGTGGAACAATTAGAGACAATGTATTAAAAACTTTAGAAAACGAATCAGGATCAGGAGTGGTTATTGGTTGGGGTGCTGGACCGATAGTTGGTTATGACTACAGAAACCTACAGATAGAAGGTGACAATACGCTTGTGTTTGTCATTCCTACAGAACTCCCAGGCGTTCCAGGAGGTTCACGTATAGGCACAACAGTATGGCCTGATGGTGTCAGAATTGTTACATACCCAAGGGGGGGAGCTATGTTGAGAGATGGAGACAGCATTAGTGTTTCTGCTCCAGACGACATAGACACCAGAGTCACACTCCCAGACGGCACTGAAGTTGACGTACCAGGTGGCGGCAGGGTGGTAGTACAAGCACCGCCTAGCCTTGCATACAGAGTGTACGATGAAGATGGTAATCTCATTCTTGAGCGCAACGCAGATGGAAGCTATGCTCCTCCCACTGAAGAACCAGGTACCCCATGGGGACTTCCTTGGAGAGCGGCACTCGTTGCACGCAATACCACAATAAACCTCTGGGGCGAAACGAATCTGGCGGGCATGTCCGGTCTGCTTCGTGCCAACGATGTGACCGGTGTTGCAGTTCCGCAAATTCTTTTTGACTTAGTGGCAGAAGAGCAACCCGTTTGGGAAGCATGGTTCATGGCGCATCGCGTTTGGGATCCGACAGCAACCGCACAAGTTTTCCCGCTGAGTGCTGCGCTATCCCTCTCAGCGAGCAACTTGACCTGGAACGACGCGAACCGTATTACAGACTTAGAGCATTTCTTTAGTTACCTGGAACTTATCATTCTTCGTGCTGTTGACCAACACGCTGAAACAGGCATCATTGGCTACTTATCAACACTAGAAGCCGGCATCACTGACGTTGTCGTAGGCTTAGAAGTTGATGGCTTTAACTGGAATCAAGTAACAAACGATTTAGGCGGCCCGTTTGGTCGTGTTGTAAGATATGTCCTGTCGCCGAGCATAACAATCACTGTAGAAGGATCAGGCGCATTTACAGTTGATGGATTTGACGGATATACATGGGCCGTAGCAGATGGCAACCTGGTACTTACTTTTGGCAATGCAACCAGTGCATTTTTGGAAGTGAACCTGCCGTCAAACGAATGGAGCTACGCGCAAAACAGAACGGTCTTAGACCTCATAGTAACCATCACACCTCCGGACAGATATCAGTTTACTGAGCCGGGCGATTGCGGCAATGACCCATGCGACTGTTCTCCCGGATTTGGTCTGATTGTAGAGCCGGGCACCCCATGGGAACTTCCTTGGAGAGCGGCGCTCGTTGCACGCAATACCGCAATAAACCTTTGGGGCGAAACGAATCTGGCTGGTATGCCTGGTCTGCTTCGTGCCAACGATGTGACCGGTGTTGCAATTCCGCAAGTTCTGTTTGAGTTAGTAGCAGAAGAGCAACCCGAGTGGGAAGCGTGGTTCATGGCGCATCGCGTTTGGGATCCGACAGCAACCGCACAAGCTTTCCCGTTTAGCGCTGCTTTGTCCCTTTCGGCGAGCAACTTGCCATGGAATGACGCGAGCCGTATTGCAGACCTAGAACACTTCTTCACTTACCTAGAGCGCATTATTGTTCGTGCGGTTACCGAATTTGAAAGAACAGGCACGATTGGCTACCTATCAGGCCTAGAAGCCGGAATCACTGATGTTGTAGTAGGGTTAGCAGTTGATGGGTTCAATTGGAATCAAGTTGCAGACGATCTCGGAGGCCCATTTGGTCGTGTTGTAAGGGCTGTCCTCCAGGGGGAGGATCTACCACAATCAGATATCGTGATAGATGTAGCCGACACCGGCACATTTACTGTGACATCTGAGGACGCAGTGGCTTATACATGGGTAATCGTAGAGGGCAACCTTGTCATCACCTTAGTTGGTGCGCACGAAGCAATCTACCGTGTAGACCTACCAAACGCAAACTGGTCTTCCAGCTCTGTTGTTGACGGCACAAACCGTGTCGTGACCATCGTTCCTGAAGCTGGGTTCACATTCGATCCACCTTTCGTATGGGGTGACCTAAACGGAGACGGCGTGGTAGGCATGGCAGACGTGTTGATGCTTCAACAATATATAGCTGGCATGCTCACCGCTGATGAAATTCCTAACTTTGCAGCGGCTGCAGTAAGTGGCAATGCTACAGTAGGTATGGCAGACTTGATGTTACTACGTCAGTATATAGCTGGTGCAATTACATCATTCCCTGTATCGGGCGCATAATTTAGGAGTTACGGTGCTGATGCAAACTCAGCACCGCAAACTTATCCATGCGTGTAGTATAAAAATTTCTGAATAGGAGAAAAAAAGAGAATTGAAAAACTTAAAGATAAGCAAAATGATTAGCACAGCCTTAGTGTTCTGCTTATTGCTGGGATTTTTACCGGCAATGCAGGTAAGCGCTTCAGGACCAGTGCAAGTGCGCGTAGCCGACATATCGGATGCTCAGCGCGATGAAATTATAAATGTAAACATATACTTAGATGGAAATCCCGGATTGCTTGCTCTTGGCTTGGCTTTGGAAATCGACACAACGGTGTTCGAGAGACAACCATCGACTGCTGCTGCTGTAGCAGCACCCGGCCCATTTGTACTCGGTGCACTATCAACCCCTGCGCAGCAGCCGAGTGTGATTCACCTAGGTTTAGAAGGTCCTTATCTTGCGTCTAACACGTACTATACGGGACGAATTGCAACCATTCCACTGCGCGTTCGCGACGATGCGCCTCTTGGCAGCCTGGCAACAGCACTTACACTGGTATCCCATGCCGGTGGCCCTTTGTGTGCGGCTTTTACAGTGCCACCGATGACGATAACCCAAGGCACTGTAAATGTAACAGCAGCTCCGCTTTTGCCGGCGAATGTACGTGTAGTAGCAAGCCCTATGAACGCTACGCGTGGCGATATTATAGATGTGCACATATATCTTGATGATAACCCCGGATTACTTGCCATAGGTTTATCCGTAACGATTGACCCGGCTGTATTGCAGCGTCAAGCTTCAACTGCTGTTGAGGTGGCAGCGCCCGGGCCATTTGTACTCGGTGCGTTGTCAACGCCTGCGCAACAACCCATTACAGTTCCATTAGGTTTTGAAGGTCCTTATCTTGTGTCTAACACGTACTATACGGGACGAATTGCAACGATTCCGTTCTTGGTTCTTACAGATGCGCCACTGGGTAGTTCAGCGATCACTCTCGCGGCACATGCAGGCGGAGGTTTGAACAGTTCATTTGATATAGTACCTCTGGGCTTTATGCAAGGTTCTGTTACAGTAGCAGCCGCACCAGTACCAACACTTATACTCACACCAGCCAGTGTAACAGTAAATGATGCAGTCCTATCTGTATCTTCAGCAGTAAGCGGCACAGCCACCGGAGCAGTAACTCTAGGTGCGTACACACTACCGGCAGGCGTTATAGCAAACGTGAGCGGCACAACAGTGACCATCACAGGCATTCGCCCACCACACACAGCAGCGGCAGATATTTCAGGAACATTCACAATACCGGTAATCCGTGACGGCATAACAGAAATACTCACAGTAGTTATCGACCTCACAAGACTTGCAGATCCTGGCGACAACGGCGGCGGCAATGGCGGTGGTGGTAACGGCGGCGGCAATGGCGGTGGTGGTAACGGCGGCGGTGGAGGCGGAACGACAGTTCAGCTTCCAGAAGAGAGGCCACCAACTGCAGACGTAGGACAATTCTTTACATCGTACCACAATGCATTTTTGGTCGGATTCCCAGATGGCACAGTCAGACCTAACAGCAACATCTCACGCGCAGAAGTAACGACCATACTCTTCAGACTGCTCAATGATGAATTTAGAGCATCTGTATGGAGTCAGCAAAACGGATTTACTGATATAAGAAGCGATGCATGGTTTAACAATGCGATATCCACCATGGCAAACGCCGGAATCATAGGCGGAAGCAACGGAGCATTCAGACCGAACGATGCGGTAACACGCGCAGAATTTGCAGCGATGATTGCAAGATTCTTCTCAGAATTCTCAGCAACTGACAATGCATTTAGCGATATCGAGGGCAACTGGGCAGAAAACTACATCAACCTCGTCGCACAGTTCGGCTGGGTTCAAGGTGCAGGCGATGGTACATTCAACCCGAATGCATTGATGACTCGTGCAGAAGTTGCGGCAATTGTAAACCGTATGCTCGACAGAGTAATTGACTCTACAGACGAACTGCTACCCGGACGTACACGCTTCCCGGACAAGACCAACATGAATGCTTGGTACTATCTGTACATGCAAGAAGCAACCCACTCAACAGAGTTTGAGCGTTTTGAAAACGGCAATGTAAGCTGGACACGGATTCTTCCGGTGCTTGACTGGACTGTACTTGAAAGACCAATCTCGACTCCGGGCGCAATAGTGGCAGCTCGTGACATTCAGCAACAAGCAACTGCTGATTAATGGCTGAATAAATCATCAAAATCTTTTCGCTCTGTTATGAAAAGAGCGGCATCCCACCGGATTGTATTGATTCGGTGGGATGCCGCAATTAAAGCTGGCGGGAGTGAAGCTTCATATTGTTTTCTCAATGCTGCAAACACTTGCGCCAGAAGCAATCTCATCTGCAGAGTATGGCATCACATAGTTGTTTTGTCATCATATACATCTACTTCCGTTATGCCATACTTTTCTCCCAAAAGAGTCAGTATCGTTTTTGCATTCTCTATACGGGTTTTCGCGTGCGAAAATGCTTCGGGATTTGATGAAAATTTTTCGCCAAGCGCCCTCATGCTATCCTCGAGCTTCATTATCTTTCCTTGGCGGCAGAGCTTGTCGGCGAGATACAAAAGTTCTGCTTCTTTGACATCGGTGACAGGCTCAGGCAAATCCATATGTTTACCAACCAAAATTGCAGTGCTCGGATAACCTATTTGAAGCAAGAATGCGCTCCCCGCGGTGTCGTGGCATGGCTCCTTGCGCTTGATGTCATGCAGGAGACATGCTGATTCGATAAGCGATGTATCAATCTCCGCACCTTGTCCTATCATAAGACGTGCGATTTTGAGTGCGGTATCCGCCACATGCCGCCCATGTGCCGCGATGTCCGGTGATGTATTACTCTGCGCCAAGATTTGCATAGTTTGCATAATATCTGGGTACGTGGGCAGCTCAAGGTGCGTGAGCAGCTTTACATAATCCTCCGGACTGTCCATGTCCAGGCGCACACCCGAATCGGATACTTCCACTTCAATTGTTGGGAGTTCTCGCAGAAAACCCTTGAGACCGTCATCGCCGGTGTATGAGCAAAGCTCCGGAATATACTGCACGGGAATCAGTGGCGGATGCCCGCGAGAGCCTTCGCCGAATCTTGGGCGAATTACCGCAACCCCATCCGCCTTCACAAACGCGTCTATCAGCGTCATAAGAGTAGCCGAAATCACTGCGCAGGAGTCTGCCGGGAGCAGAAAAAAACCGTTAATATCGCCCATCAATTCCCGCACACCCGTCGTAACGGACGAAAACATGCCCTCATGATATCTCTCATTATATATCACACGCACATCCGGTGCGCCGGTGCGCATCACTTCCTCAACCTCCGTTCCGCGATGCCCGGTCACGGCGATTATCGCTGCAATCCCCGCCATTTTCGCAATCTGAACACATCGCAGTACCGCCGGAACCCCGCCCACAGGCAAGAGCGGCTTGAGCACACCCATCCGCCGCGATAATCCTGCGGCCAGTATGATCATCGCAAATTTATATCTCATATTCTGCGTTCCTTAATAAGTCATAGCAGTATCTTCAATAACATCCAAAAAGCAAGAAATACTGGGGTTTACATCCTTGCGCCAAACGCAAGATACACGAAAATAATTTTCATAACCATTTATTTTTATGAATGATACATTCTCAGTAGCAAAATGAGTCATGTGTTTTGCCAGTATCGAAACATCATTCCCACACTCAATCATAAGCATAAGCCCATTTAACGTGTTAGCCTCATGTGCTGCCTTTGGAATAAAGCCCTGTTCAACACAGATATTTGAAACCAAATTCCAATCGGCTTGGGATATTTTGGGATCCATCATTACAAAACTTTCATCCTTTGCCGCCGAGAGATCGAGACTTTGCTTATTTGCCAAGGGGTGATTTTTACCAACAACAAGGCACATATCATCTTCAAAAATCTGCCGCTTCAATAGATTTGGGATTTTTTCCAGCGCATGGTCGGGCATCAAAGCAATATCGACAGAATCATCCTCCAAGGACTTAATAAGCTGCTGATAGGTAAAGTCAGCAAGATTAAGGGCGATACGAGGATGTTTTTTTCTGAATTGAT
Organism: Oscillospiraceae bacterium; assembly: GCA_009781855.1. Classification (GTDB taxonomy): domain Bacteria; phylum Bacillota; class Clostridia; order Oscillospirales; family Oscillospiraceae; genus WRMH01. Next base: position 71,719 of record WQUY01000001.1, read on the forward strand.
TTACTATAGCAGGCAATTGCCACAAAAGAGCCGTGCCGAGAAACCCGACGTCTAATGACCCGCTAATCCCCAGGTCAATTTCCTTTGCCTTATTAACGGAATGATGATAATGCTCCATCATGCGTTTCATTTCCTCACAAAAACAGCGGCCTGCCGGAGTGAGCTTTACATCCCTCTTATTGCGAAACAGAAGCGTTATTCCGAGCTCCCTTTCAAGATTGATGATCATCTTTGTCAGATTTGGCTGTGTTGTGTGCAAAACAGATGAGGCCTTAGTATAGTTGAGCGTTGAAGCGAGCGTTAGAAAAGCTTCAATTTGATATATAGTCATATGATGCTCCCCAGATAGCGTGAACTCCTGTCTCCGCTACATAATCAAAGATAGTTATTACTGTAATGAAAAGTTGTAATTTCATATAACCTTTTTGTTATGATATTTTATAGTGTACATGATATCACGTAATCGCTGGAAAACAAAGAAATACTTGACTGGAATGGAGGAATGAATATGGGCAATTCAGAATTCATCGAGAAACTGTTTAGCATTAAAGACAAGGTGGCACTTGTTACTGGTGCCACAGGAGCACTCGGCTCAGCGGTGGCAAAGGGTTACGGACTTGCCGGTGCTAAAGTTGTGCTGACCGGGCGTAATGAGCAAAAGTTGGCTGAAGTGGCGGCAGAAATGAAAGAGGCAGGTTGTACATGTGCGTTTATCGTAGGTGATCCTGCTGTCGAAGAAGATGTCAAAAAGATAGTCAAGTTCAGTGAGGATAAATTCGGAGAACTCAACATCCTAGCAGCTTGCCACGGCTTTAACGCACCAAAGAGTGTTGTTGAGCAGAGCGTTGAAGAATGGCAATCCATTATGGACGCTGACTGTAAAAGCATATATGTTTTGGCAAAGTATAGTGCGGAGCAAATGATTAGGCAGGGCAAGGGCGGCAAAATGGTTATCGTATCTTCTGCGCGCTCTAAGATGGGCATGGCAGGATACACCGGATACTGCACCTCAAAGGGTGGAGTTGATCTTATGGTTCAATCTCTGGCATGTGACCTCACCACGCAATATGGTATTAATGTCAACAGTATCAACCCTACGGTATTCAGATCGGATTTGACCGAATGGATGTTCGACAAGGAAAGCGCAGTATACCAAAACTTCCTAAAACGCATCCCAGTCGGACGTTTGGGTGAGCCGGAAGACTTTGTTGGCCTGGCAATTTTCCTTGCATCCTCTGCATCAGATTTCCTGACCGGCGGCAATTATGACGCAACCGGCGGCTACTGGGCGTGTTAGTCCCCACATGGCCTAAAAATAAAAAGTAATTTAACTAAAAAGGAGATATAGTTATGGGAAAGAAAGTATTTGTTGATCTTACACATCCGTTTTCCGCAGAACAACCGCGCTGGCCTTACTTTGACAAGCCGGTACTTGATGCGCCGCACTCAATGGCAAAAGGCGGAGTCCTGACACAGAAGATGACAATAACGATGCATACAGGTACACATTGTGATGCGCCGCGTCATGTCATGGAATATGAATTCGATGGTCGCCGGGCACGTTACACACATGAAATGGACATTGATGCATATACCGGAGAGGCGATTTGTCTGCCGGTAGAGATTGAGCCGTGGGGGCTTGTCACCGGCAAGCATCTTGATGCGGCATGTAAGAAGATTGGATTTGATCCGAAAGAGCTAGAGGGAATGGTTCTTTGCCTCGACACAGGGATGCATAAGCTTTATGACGACAGCAAAGCTTATTATCATTACGCCGCAGGTGTTGGTGTAGATGTCGGAAGATGGATCGTAAAATACAAGCCCAAGTGCGTTGCGATGGATTCACAGGCGCTGGATCATCCGTTACATACTGCCATGGGCAATAATGGCATGACACGCATGAACCTCCTGGGCTCCACAGGAAGAACACTGCACGAGGAGTATATTGAGCTGTTTGGTGAGGAAGCAAATGCCGAGTTTGATAAATTCGAATATATTCGCATCCATGGACAAGCAGCATATGACAAAAAATTTGGAGACCTTGAAGCATTTGGCAACTGGGGAACATGGGAACCTTGCCACAAGCTGATGCTTGGAAATGGCATAGTTGGTGTAGAAAATCTGGGCGGCGATTTGGCAAAAGTTTCTGGAAAACGTTTTAAGTTTTTGTGTTTCCCCCTGAGATGGTACATGGGCGACGGATGTATGGCTCGTTGCGTAGCAGAGATAGATGAAGATGACCTAAACGATGCACCGGACAGAACTTACGAATATGGCGGCACAGGGTATGCAGGCAGCGACGGCGGCGGCGCAAGCGGCATTGAATATATTCAAAAACTGTTTCGCCGCAAGCTGTAGGGAGAGTGAATATGGCAGATTTATCGAATAAACGTATCATAACCGTTGCAACAACAGGGGCATGGCCGACCAAGGAAAACACGCCAAATGTGCCTATTGAGCCTCATGAAATAGCCGAAGAGGTATACAACTGCTGGAAAGAGGGTGCGGCAGTCGCGCATATTCATTGCCGCAATGATGAAGGCAAAGCTGCGATGGTGTTTGAGAAATTTGAAGAGACCGTCCGGCTGATTCGCGAGAGAAAAGACTGTGATATTATCCTCAATATCACAACCTCCGGAGGCGTCAATCTGAAAGAAGAAGATCGCTTACGCCCGTTTTATGAGTTAAAGCCGGAAATGTGCTCTTACGACTGCGGAACGATGAACTGGCAGCATAACGCGGTTTTTGAGAACAATCCTCAGTTTCTCGAAAAGCTCGGTACAATGACGCAAGAGGCAGGTGTAAAGCCTGAAATCGAAGTGTTTGACCCCGGTATGATTTATAATGCCGGTTATTACATCAAAAAAGGCTTTTTAAAGACGCCTTGTCACTTCCAATTCTGTATGGGCGTGCCGGGAGGCATTTCGGCAACGACAAAAAATCTAGTGTTTATGAAAGACATAATGGATGAAGTAGCTCCCGGAAGCACCTGGTCGGCATTTGGTGTAGGCAAGGGTGCAATGGAGATTCTATACGCAACTGTGGCCATGGGCGGAAATGTCCGTGTGGGTATGGAAGACAATGTTTTGTACAAAAGGGGCATGATTGCCGACAGCAACATGCAGTTTGTGGCCAGAGCCAAGCGCATCATTGAGGAATTTACATGTGAGGTGGCCACTGCGGCAGAAGCCAGAGTGATATTGGGATTGTAAATTTTCGAACTGTATAGATTACGAGAATATGCACAATAAGATATGAAAGTGAGAAAGATTAATGTCAGCAAATCAAGAACTATATAACGAACGAAGAAAAAGGATGCAAGCAGCTCAGGCACTTACAGAGGCAGACCGTGTGCCGGTTGTACCTAAAATGAACTTCTTTTATGGTGCGGCTTATGGAATCAACAACTATACAACGATGAACGACCTGAGAAACATTGTTCCTGGACTAAAGGCATACCTCAATGAATTTAAGCCTGATGCCGTCTGGGCACCGGCGCAGTATGGGATTCCGGTTTTAGAGCACCTGCAACCAAATTTTATTCACTGGCCGGGATACGAGCATAAAATCGGTTTGGATCAGAGCTTTCAAATTCTTGACGATGAATATATGACAGTTGACGAATACGATGAGTTTATTCTTGATCCGACCAACTTTATATTGACAAAGTGGCTTCCGCGCAGGCACAAGAATCTGGCCGGACTTTCAAAGTTGAATTTCCAAAATGGAATTGAACTGGGTCTTTTCGGTTTGATGGCACCTTTTGCAGACCCTGAAGTTAAGCTTGCAGTAGAAGCGATGCTTAAAGCGGGTGAAAAATCTGCTGAGTGGCTTGCTGCAAATGGTCTTTTCTTCGAAACTTGCGTAAAAGAAGGCTTCCCTCTTGGCCCAACACTTGGCCAGACTTGCCCATTTGATATGCTGGCAGATAACTATCGAGGTATGATAAACTGCATTATGGACATCAAGGAAAGACCCGAGCAGTTGCTGGAGGCGCTTAATGTAATGACTGAGCTTTGTTTGAAAAATGCTCTTGGTGGGCTCAAAGCACTGGGTCATGACTATCTGTTCATCCCACTTCATATGGGTGTTGATGAATTTATGAGTCCTGAGGACTATGCCAAGTTCTACTGGCCGGGACTAAGAGCGCTGATGATGGCAGGTATTGAACAGGGCCTGACACCTTATGTATTCTGTGAAGGCAACTACAACACAAGGTTAGAGCAACTTTGCGATGTTCCTGAGGGTAAAGTAATCTACATGTTTGAAAAAGTGGATATGAAAAAGGCGAAAGAAACAGTCGGTAAGGTCGCATGTATTTGCGGTAATCTCCCGACTGCAACGATGATTTTTGGCACACCGGACAAAGTTGCTGATGAAACCAAAAAGCTACTTGATATTTGTGCTCCGGGCGGAGGGTTTATTATGGACTGTTCAATAGTTATCGACAATTGTCCTAAAGAAAACCTACACGCAATGTTTGATACAACACTGAAATACGGTGTTTATAAGTAAAAAGTCCTGAAATAATAGGGGGCATGTCAGATTTTGAGTTGACATGCCCCTCTATTATTTTATTATCACAGTAAGCGCACCCTCTCAATATCGAGCGGATTTGTATTGTAACGGCTTGTTGTAACAAAACCATTAACGCCGGATTGTCACTATAAATCCATCTGTGTTCGTGCCTGAAACATCAAAGAACTGACTGTCATAAGGTGCAAATATGTTCAAATCCTGCGTGAAGTAAATCTCATAAGTAAAGTCGCGAAAAGTTTCAAAAAAGGGCTCGCAGCGCGTGTGTGATTTGATGAAATCAATATATTCTTCCAAAGCCCATCCGTTATGGCTTATAAAATATGCATGAGGAAGACCTACATATCTGAAGTGCCAAGGCTCGTGCGCAACTTGGGTGATGCTCGTTTTACTCTCAGGATATCTGAGGATAAAACCGAATCGATAAGCATGTTGGTTGAACCAAGATGTGACACCTGTACCTAGAAACGTGCTGAGCACACCATTTTGATAAAAGCCAAAATCTACTGCAAACCCGGAGTGATGCTCGCTGTGTCCGGGGTCTGAGACCCACCTTCTTGCCTCTGCGGCACCCAATCGCCGTATATGGTCGCTCAGAACCTCTTGCTGTCTCTCAAGGCATCGAAAACCGCTGATTACAGACACTGAATTACTTCCGGTTTCGGTATAAAAAGCCTCCATCATAGACACCAGTGAGTCTATGATTATTTCAGATAATCGTATGTTGTCACGGGATACCCGAAATGAAGATGTTCTTTTGTCGGAAATATAAACCAAGTCAATGGTATCATCCGGCTCAAACCGATTGTTGTGGTTTATGAGTATGAGAGACCCTCTCGAAATGTCAGCCTGTGACATGCTTCTTATTGTATATTCGAAAGTAACATCAATGTATGGATATGGCTGACATTCTGGCGAATAGGTTTCATTCGGCAAGCCAGACGCATCTGCGCTGCCGTATTCTGACGATATATTATCAAAAGAATGGCCAGAGTCATTTTCAAAGCCCGGAAGATAGTAGTGACTATCCTCAGACGAATCTGGAGGAGTGGAAACATCAAAAAAGCCTGACAGAATAACTATCATGCTAATAGTCACAAACAAAAAAGATATTAATATCAAGACTTTAAGCAATTTGCTGTTCAGATTCATCCGTGACTCCATAAACTATGTTGTGAATTTTTCATTAATTACATCATAGTATACATTATTATTAACAGAGTTTCAATTTTTTCTCTTGCTTTTTAAAAAAAATAAAAGTATAATGACGTGAAATTTACCGCATAGGAGGACTTATTAATGGATCCCACCATGATTATTGTAATAGTAGCGATGATAGCTATTTTCTATTTTTTCATGATCCGTCCGGAGAAGAAGAAGAAAAAAGCGCTTGCTGACATGCGTGATTCGCTCACAGTCGGCGATTCGATTACAACAATTGGCGGCATGTTAGGCAAAGTCGTTTCTGTTGATGGCGAAAAAATCACATTTGAAACGAGTGAAGATCGCGTGCGTATTCAAGTAGCGAAGTGGGCTATTTCAACAGTCGGAAAAACACCGCCTGAAGAGCAACCCAGATAATTAAAGCGAAAAAGCAAGAAAGCAGGAGTGTGGTAAATCACACTTCTCTTTTTTATTTTGCAGAGACGCTCATGAGCAACACCCCACACACTCCGAACGTAAGTTTTCAAGGAGAGCAAGTGGTTTAGCAACAGGGAACGGCCTGCCGGCGGCCACACTTTTCTGTTTGTGCAGAAAAGTGTGCAAAAGACACACCAAAGGGGCTTCGCCCCTTTGGAAACCCCAGGGCTCGCTAACTCGCTGCGGCTCGAACAGAGCTCGCCCAAGGACGAGGATTTTCTATGACAGAATTCGCAGGCGCGCAACTGTGTTCGCCCGGACATATCGAAAATCATTAGTCAGACCCCATCCACCCCAGCCTTATAGGGCATTTATGATGGCCTCCGCACAGCGGATGCCATCAACAGCCGCAGACATAATGCCACCGGCATAACCTGCACCCTCACCGCAAGGAAACACACCTCTAATACCCACAGTCTCATAATTTTCTCGCTCAATGCGCAAAGGACACGAACTACGCGTTTCAACAGCTGTCATTATGGCATCAGAATCAGCGAACCCACCGATTCGCTTTGAGAATATAGGAAGCGCTTCCAAAAGCGCATCGCATACAAACTCAGGCAAGACATCCCAGAGATTGCAGTAAGTCACACCCGGCAAATATGTAGGAGTTATCCTACCTCTCCCCTTTGAAGTCATCTTTTTCAAAAAATCGCCAACCAACTGCGCGGGAGCGGAATAATTACCGCCTCCGGCAAGAAAAGCGGACTGCTCCAATTTGCGCTGAAACGCCACACCACCAAGCGGCTCATTGCCAAAATCGTCAGGAGTTATAGAAACCAACAAAGCGCCATTGATATTATCGTCATCTCGCATATACTGGCTCATGCCATTGGTGACAACGCCGCCCCACTCTGAAGCAGCAGCGACGACCTGCCCGCCGGGACAAACACAAAAAGTATAAACACTACGGCCATTTTTGAGATGAGCTGCGAGCTTATAATCAGATGCCGGAAGAGAAGTCTCGGGTGATTGAGCTTGCCCGTACTGCGAAGCATCCATTTCACTTTGCAAATGCTCTATTCTAACGCCCACTGAAAATGCCTTGGGTGTGAGCTTAAAGCCCCGCTGGTGAAGCATTTCAAAAGTGTCGCGAGCACTATTACCCGGAGCCAACACAAGCGTATCAGTTGAAATAGTATACGATGACTGACCATGTTGAATAACCGCATGACTCAGCGCCCCATCAGTTATTTTGACATCGGTGAGCTTATGCCCAAATCTCACATCACAGCCAAGCTCAATGAGCCTTTGCCTCAGCGCAGCAACCACATCACGAAGTTTGTCGGTTCCAATATGAGGCTTTGCCAGATAAAGGATATCCTCGGGAGCGCCAAATGCGACGAGACGCTCAAGCACAAACAAGATACGTCTGTCATTGATGCCTGTTGTGAGCTTGCCATCAGAGAAAGTGCCGGCACCACCCTCACCAAATTGGACATTGGATTCTTCATCAAGAAAACCCTCTTTCCAAAAGTGTGCGACAGATTTGACACGCTCATCAACTGCTTGCCCTCGCTCAACAATCACGCATTTTATTCCCGCTTCGGCAAGGCAGAGCGCAGAAAAAAGCCCAGCAGGCCCCATGCCAACAATCACAATAGTCTTGGATGTATCTTTTGCAACGGGGAAAACATAAGGCTCGGGAGAGATGAATTGCGACACATCTACTTGCGGATATTGACGAGATTTAGACTTTTGATGTGCCGTAACGCTGTGTGCTTCCGTGTGATATCCATTCTGTCCGCTTTGAGCCGAGTGCCCAGAACGACGGTCATCTATCGACACAAGCAAACTATAGACGAAACAGACATCCGATTTGCGCCGCGCATCAATCGAAAGCCTGTGTATTTTCAATTCTTTTATACACGCCTCCGAAATGCCAAGAATCTCTGAGGCGATAGCTGTAAGCTGTGTCAAATCACGGGCTTTGGCCAATTTTATATTCGACAATTTAAGCATAATAACACATAGTACTCCATTCTCAAAATAAGCTTACAAATTTTGCGGCATCTTTGTTCCGTCTGACTTCGTTAAAAAACCTTGAAAGACCAGTGGTATTCCCGCAGTTTTTTGCCTTGCCAGACGAAAAAA
>WQUY01000002.1 GCA_009781855.1 Oscillospiraceae bacterium
AAGCTTCCTGTGAAGATTCCCCTCCTTGGAGGGGTGCCACGAAGTGGCGGGGTGGTGCTCTTTTATCTCGCCCCCAAAGACCACCCCGTCAGGCTTCGCCTGCCACCCCTCCAAGGAGGGGAAATGAAATCAAATGTCTGGAGTTCCCTCGACAGCAAAACCATCAGCAACACCTTGTCAATCTGGTATGCTAGGGTCTGTTAGATTTATCGGAAAAGCAATAAAAAAACTTTAGCTGACAAGCGCCGAATACCCATCGACTCTTGTCAGCTTGATGACATGGGTTATTGTTATTGCGTCTAAAACCATAAAAATTCAAGCACAAAGCCCGAGATAAAGTAAAGGATAGGCACGATTATAATCGCAGGCAAAAAATCAGCAATCTTTATCTTGGTTACACCAATCAGATTCAACCCCAGCGCAACAATAATCAAAGAGCCGACGCTGTTTATTTCCGCAATGAGCGAATAACTCTCCAGCAAAGGCCTGAGCAGTTGCGCAAGCAATACCAGTGCACCCTGGTAAATGAGCACGGCGCCGGCCGAGAATAAAACACCGACACCAAGGCTGACAGCCAAAACAATAGATGATATCAAGTCAATAGTTGATTTGGTGAAAATAATTGAGTGATCACCTGTAAGCCCTGAATTTATTGAGCCTACTACCGCCATAGCACCGACACAAAACAAAAGAGAGCTGGTCACAAATCCCTGCGAAATAGAAGTCTTGCCATCGCTGCCGTTGGGAGCGACCTTTTTCTCAATCATCTGCCCGAGTGCATTAAGGCGCTGGTCTATTTTTAATGCTGTACCGACAGTTACGCCCAGAGCAATGGAGACAACCATAAATATCGGATTTTCACTTTGCAGTGTGCCTGAAACGCCGATATATAGAACCACCAGCCCTATGCCGGTCATAATCGCCTTGGAAAACCGCTCGGGTATGCCCTTTTTGACTAAGAGTCCTATTGCCCCACCAATCAAAATAGCGGAGGCATTGATAATTGCACTAATCATCCGAAATCATTCCCTTATTGTATTGAGTACTGATTGACGAGCCTTGCGAGGGTGACTGCCTTTGAGGTTAGTGGCCACAATGACCACCAACCTCAAAGGATGCGTCAATGTAATCACAAAACTCGGTTACGCCACGTTTACCGTAAACACCTCGACATTGCGGATTTCTTCAAGCCCGAATGACAAAATAACATCATGCCACGCATTGTAAAATCTGCTGAGGACATTGCCGCTGACGACCATATCGCCCATATGAACGAAGAAATTCTGCTCGATGATAAATGAATACTCGTCGATGATGTCTGCGATGTCGCCCGGGAGGTCACTTACACGATATGAAAATGAGGTGCCACCGAGCGCCCGTCTGGTCTCCCATGGGCTGATGCCGAAGATTGCGCCAAAATCAGGTGCGGGATAGAATCCTTCATAATGGACGGTGCGAATAAGCAGTGAGTCAAATGACATATAGCGCTCAGTGCTGAGTGATGTGAAAAGCTCAATAGGTACAGCCAGGTTTATATTCTGCGCACCGGGCAATGTGGCTGTGGTGACACCCACAACTCTGCCGTAAACGTCCAACAATGCCCCGCCGCTGCTGCCGGTCGAAATAGCCGCATCCAGTTGGATGAAAGTCATGCCCTCAACTACACGTAAAGCCTGAGAAACTATTCCTCTGGAGAATGATGCCTGCAAACCAAGTGGGCTGCCGAGTGCATATACGGTTGCGCCTGTTCTGGGTGGGGCATCTGCGATTTCAAGATATGAGAAACCCTCGCCAGAAATCCGAATCAGTGCAGTATCATCAAAACGGTCGAAATCGTATAGACCGGCTGCGTCAAGAACTTCCCCATCATACAGGGTGATGCGCAGAGAGGTAGCTCCGACAATTACATGGTGATTTGTTACGGCAAGACCGTCGTCCGAAATGAAGAATCCGCTTCCGGTCTTGACGACTTCTTCATTTTCGTCAAGCACTTGGATCAAAAAGACAGCGGGAGAGACTTTGAGATAGATTTGCTCCGGCGTGAGTGGAACATCACGTGTCATAAATATGCGAGAATCGGCATCAATCATTCTGTCTACAATCGCTGCGGCCTCGGCGCGGGTTAAAGTGCGTCCTGGGAAAAACGTGCCGTCGTCGTCCGAGCCGGTTAAAACTCCGGCTCTATATAGTAGATAAACAGCCGTTCCGTAACTGAACCGCTCCGAAACATCAGGTATTGCGCCATCGGTAATGCGATTGATCGGGGTCAGCGCTTCGTCCGGCAGGGCGCTTGCCATGATCACAGCAAAGTCGGCTCTTGTAATCGGGGCGTTGAAATTTCGAAATGCATTGATGCGGATGCCATTTCTCTGAGCATAATCGAGATAAGGTGCATACCAAGGAGCGCCGCCGGGGAACTCCATTGACGCGGTGTGGAAGCCTCGATGAATGAGCGCCGCGATTTTTATTGTTTCGGCAATCGTGATTTGCCCTTGGGGGTCAAATGTTCCTGCACTTCTGCCATCAATGATGCCGCGCTCGTAAACACTTCTCACACTGCTGTAAAACCATGCTGACGATGGCACGTCGGAAAATCCGCCTTGATAGGTTCTGATCCTGTCAAAATTAGCAAGACTTGTTGAGCCCAACGCAGGGGTGCTGACAAGCAGGGTCAAACAAATGACCAGGACAATCGCCGTAATTTTATTTCTCATTTTCATCAAAATACCTTATCCTCACATTTATATTGTAACTTACAAATAAAAAACCGTACCCCGGTTTTTGGATTTCAATATATCTATTTTGAATAACTTTTGAAACTATACCATCAATCCTCCTAAAACACAACAACCAGGGCGTATTTGATTTTTTAGGGGCGACTTGCCAATGCAAGCAACTTGAGCCATGAATGCGCTGCACTGCAAAGAGTAGTGTGCTTTCGGTTGGGAAAATACACATGTAGGGCTGCACCATCACCCTATGTGGATATTGTTTATCCTGCATGGGGAACGGCCTGCCGGCGGCCATACTTTTCTGCTTGCCCAGAAAAGTATGCAAAAGAGGCACAAAGGGACGCTGCCCCTTTGAACCCCGGGGCTCGCTAACTCGCTGCGGCTCGAACAGAGCTCGCCCAAGGACGATGGACGTGGGATATATATGATTAAGTTGCTTGCGTGGGCAGTTCCATCCTAAATAAGATGAAAGCTACAGACAAAGCCGCAAATAGCAGCACAATTTTTATATTTCAGTAATATTACAGTAGGGCAAATGATATTGACGTTGTTTTTACCCTGTGCTATCATGCGCTTTGTAGAGGAAGCCTTGCGCTTCCCGATTAAAAGTCCCACAATGGGCAAAATCTGAAAGGAGAGTTACATGATTAAACTCAAAAAATCCTTAGCAGTGTTACTTGTTCTCGTCATGGCACTCACAATGGTTCCGTTTGCAAGCGCTAATGTTACCACTGTGGCTGACTTTACAGACGCAGCTGACGTAACACAGTCACGCGACATCCTTATGGCGCTTGACGTTCTTGCTGCTGTAAACGTCCTACGCGGCGAAGGCGGCAACATCTACCCACAACGCACAATCACACGCGCAGAAGCAGCAACAATAGTTGCTCGCGTGCTGCTTGGCCCGAACTCGGCAGACCAACTTCCTCCGGGAAGAACTGGCTTCCGTGATGTTGACGGCGTTTCCGGTCTTGCTTTTGCATCCGGTGCGATTGCTTACCTACATGAGCGTGGCATCGTAATCGGCGTTGGCGACAACCTCTTTGATCCTCAAGCACCTGTAACAGGCGCTGAGCTTGCTGTTATGTTCCTGCGTGCTGTTGGCTTCGGCGTTAACGGCGAATACACAGGCCCAAGATGGCAGACAAACGCAGTTGTTGATGGTATGCAATGGCGCATCCTGCGCGGCGATGCAGACTTCACAGCTCCTGCAACTCGTGAGCAAGTGTTCTTCTATGCGTTCAATGCAATGAACCACAGAGGACTCGCTGTTGGTCTTGTCTATGTTAACTGGAGCACAGACAGAAACGCTTATGTTCCTGTTCTGCTTCAAGATCAACTCCAGACAATATTCAGCAGAATCTTTGTTCCTTCTCCGATAAACCTCGTGTGGAATGAAACTCCTGACATGTTTGGTCGTCCGGCAGACAGATTCACACTCAGAGGCCAAGAAATCGGCTTGTATCCACAAGAAGCTGCTGTAACATTCACAGCTTTCACAACAGAAGCTAATGTAAATGCAGCAATCCAAGGCATCAACACAGACAATGCAGTACCTGCATTTGTAAACGGCACAAGATTCTTTACAGCTCCTGATGCTGATGGAAACATCACATTCAGCACGACTGCATCAGCAAACGCACTTCGTGGCGCAACAATCGGCAGAGACATCCATCGCCTGACAGGTAATGGCGTTCTTGTTGAGATTTTTGTTGATGTTGCAACAAACCAAATGACTGCTGTTACTGTTATCAGAACAGACATCTCCCAAGTCACAAGAGTTAATGCATCTGCTCGTGAGCATACATTCACTCCGGTAACTGAAGATGGCGAAAACAACATCCGTACAGCGACATTTGGTTCTTCTACTTCTTTGACAGAAGGCCCGCTTCATGCGCTGTTTGCAGAATTCAACGAATTCGTAGTTGATGATTTCGTACTTGTAACTCCTGTCTACAGAAATGGCGACTGGGAAGTCGGCGCAATTGCAACTCCTGATACTGTAACAGGCACCCTCTCAGCTGCTGTACCGTTTACCAATGTAAGAAACCTCACAGGTTCTCTGACAGTTGGCGAGCAAGTATACCGCAGAGCAAGAATCCTAACATCGGGTGCACGCGAAGCTGAATTGACTGGTGTTGGCAACGAAATCACATTGATTCTTGACGCCTATGGCTACCTTGTGCATTCAAGAGCAACTGCTGTTTCAACTCGTAACATAATTATCTTGGAAGAGTGGGATCTTCATACTCTTCAAAACAATGTGATGAGAAGAATGGTTAGAGGCTTCTATCCTGACGGAACAGAGGCAGAATTGGTTCTGGCTAGTGGTCACGGTATTCCTACTGCTACTATAAATTCAATCGTGAGAAGTGGCAACAATATCACACTAATACCTATCAATCCTCCAATGCCGGCAATACCTGCAACAGCAACGTCGTTTGCAACTGCGGCATCACTTCCTAATGTTCCTCCAACTACAATTACATCAACCCAGCCAACCCTTGTGCTCCAAATGCTGGGCGGCAATACTCCTGTGGCATTTGCAAGCAACGCTGTGTACTTCTATTGGATGCCAGCTACTGCAACCCAACCAGGTCGTTGGGCAGTTAGAGAAAGAGACCACTCGATTACAGCGGTAACTATAAACGCTAACGGTGGCAACGCTGGTATCACAGCGATTGTAGAGTACAGAGGCACTAACGCAAGACCTGTTATCTCAGCTCTGGTTATGAACTGGGCTTCAGAAGCTGCTCTCAATGCTGATACATTGTTCTTCATGCGCACAGGCGTTCAGGAGCAAATCATCATTGATGGTCTGGTTCACGGTCTTGTCCGCGTGTATGATGTCAATGGTAGCGTACGTAACGTAGCACTCACAAGTCCGCGTGACGGCATCCTCGACACATCGAGATTTGTAGAAGCAACCACCGACAGCTTCGGCAGATTTACAACCACAGACTTAGCTGATCAAATAGGCACAAACTTAGGTGTGTTCTCAAATGCTTCTGCAACCAGAAATGGTTTGGCCAGCGGTCTGATTGTGTTGACACCGAACAACCCAAGTGTTATGGATTCAGCAGCAGCCGGCGCAACAGTAACTGTCAATTCTCACACAATGATTCTTGACATGAGAGGCGGTCTGCCTGCAGGTACAGCTGTTGCGGATCTCGTTGCACTCAACGATCTGCTTGCAGCATCTGCTGATGTACGTGTAAGCGTATCCTTCAACGTAGTTGCAGGAAATGTAGCAACCGCGCTTTACATCCATAGTGCATAATCTACGCCTAACGGCGTAACGCAAAACACAAAAAGACTCCCTCGGGTTTTTCCGGGGGAGTTTTTAATTGAGAATTGAGAGTTGAGAATGAAGGAGATGGTGAATTGAGAGTTGAGAATTGAGTGTTGAGAATTATGAGCCAACCGAAAAAATTCCCCTCCGGCGGAGGGGTGGCAGGCGAAGCCTGACGGGGTGGTTCTTTGTGCAGAATCCACAATGCCAACACTTTTTTCACTTTACGCGTGCCGTTTTTGCCAACCTTTGCGCATGGATTCTGCGACTGGCGCGCAGAATGACGGGTGAGTGAATGGTCAACATATTGTCTATTTATTGACAAAACAGGCAAAATGGGCTAAAATATTATCCATGAACAATATGGATTTTAAAACGCCGAGCGACCTCGGATTGATCATTGCAATGAACGCCCGGGCATACCGAAAGACGCGAAAACTCTCCCTCAAGCGTCTATCCGAAATGTCCGGTGTGAGCTATGGCTCGATGAAGAGATTTGAACTATCCGGCGAGATATCATTAAAATCGCTACTCAAAATCGCCATTGTCCTTGATTGCGCCGATGCATTTGAAACATTATTTGCAAATGTGAAGCCGCAGTCGATTCAGGAGATCATAGATGGAAAACTATAAAGCACTGGAAGTGCGTATTGGTGGGCGACAAGTGGGCACCTTGGCCTTGTACCAAGGACGACTTGCGGCTTTTGAATATGACGATAGCTGGTTGCAAAGCGGTTTTTCCATTAGCCCCTTTAGTCTGCCCCTACAAAAAAAACTCTATATCCCAAGACTTGACCCTTTTGATGGGCTATTTGGCGTGTTTGCCGACAGCTTGCCTGATGGCTGGGGACGACTGCTTGTGGATAGAGTGTTGCTCCGTAAGCAGATAGACCCTTACGGGGTGGATACACTCAATCGACTTGCAATTGTCGGCGATTCAGGAATGGGGGCGCTATCATATCATCCTCAACATGAATTACAATCTGAGGAAACAAGACTTGAATATGACAAGATGGCAGATGAATGCCGGAAGATTTTGGAGTCGGAGTATTCCGAAGATTTGGATGAGTTGTTCAGATTAGGCGGTTCATCCGGTGGTGCACGTCCAAAAATTTTGACAACTATCGATGGTGATGACTGGATTGTCAAGTTTCCCTCCTCAGTAGACAGAAAAGATGCTGGGGAAGTTGAATTTCGCTATTCGCTTTGTGCAAAGCAATGTGGGATAGATATGATGGAGACAAGATTATTCCCATCAAAAAAAAGCCCCGGATATTTCGGGACAAGGCGGTTTGATAGAATGATTTTGGCAGATGGGTCGAAAAAACGCGTGCATATGTTATCGGCTGCGGCGTTATTGGAAGTTTCTCACCGAATCCCCAGCCTGGACTATCATGCGCTCATGAAGCTGACGCTTGAATTGACAAAGGACTATCAGGAAGTAGAACAGATGTATCGGCTGATGTGTTTCAATGTATTTGCCCACAACAGAGATGACCACTCAAAGAACTTTTCGTTTCTGTATGATGAGCGGCTGAGGTGCTGGAAATTGGCTCCGGCTTATGACCTTACATACAGCAGCTCGATTGGCGGTGAACACGCAACATGTATCAATGGAAATGGGAGAGACCCGTCTATGGAAGATATTTTGAGTGTAGCGAAGAAGATAGGGATTTCTTTACCAAAGGCCAGAGCAATTGCAGAATTTGTACAGCAGAATGTAAAAGATAATCTTGAGGATTGTATACGATTAATGCAGCTCCATTAATCGCCCTAATCCGGAAAGACCCTCGAAAAGTCTATTTCGCAACCCTCAAGGACAGTGACCGGAACTATGCCGGGGTGGATAAAATCCTGGGTGATGTATCTTCCGTCTTGAAGCAGCCCGACCTGAAGGACTCTAAGCTCAGGGTCAACGATCCAATATTCTCGGACACCTGCATGCATGTACTGATGCAGCTTTATGACGGTGTCGCGGGTTGCACTGGAGGGAGAAATGACCTCTATCACAAAATCAGGTGCGCCGTTGCAGCGTTTGCCGTCCAGCTTATCGTGGTCACAAACAACGAAAATGTCCGGCTGCACCACGGTGTCACCGCCGCTTTCTTCAGAACTTAAGCGGACGTCAAACGGTGCATGGTAAACCTTGCAATGTTTATCTCTAAGAAAAGACCATAGTTGTCCGAATAGTTCGCCGCTGGTGTCCTGATGCCCCTGCGCAGGGCTGGGAGCCATCGCATAGACGATACCGTCTATCAACTCACATCTGAAGTCCTCGTCCCATGTGAGATAATCGGCATATGTATAACGTTTGTTTTTATCTAATTCCGGCATCATAATAAAACAGACCTCCTTTAACTGTCGGGAGCAAAGCTCCCGTCGGCTTTAGCGCAGCAAGCGACTCGCATATTTGTATACATTATAATATACAAACATCGGGCTGTCAAAAATATATAAAAAAAACTCAAATAATTATTGACAACCATTGCCGTATGTAGTATTCTACCTAAGCGGCCTTATTTTTAGGGCTTCGCATTGCGATGAACCGGGAGATTGCAGGCATAGCGCCGCAAGAGGTTGCGGACGGCAAGACTGACCTGCCTGGTCACTTTCGGGGAGCAAGTCCGGCGTTGCATGGGCAGCGTGTAATCGGGCGGCTGAGAAAAGCTTTGCAACACAAGCGTTTGCATGAAGTGCCAGCCGGGAAATTTAATTTCCGGTTTCATTTATGGGTGTGAATGATACGCACGGCAGAGTGTGCAGTTTCTCTTCAAAAAACTTAATGTACCATTATTAAGGAGGAAAAAATGGCAGTCAGTAAAAAAATGATCCGAATCAGGCTCAAGGCTTATGACCATCAACTCATCGATCAGGCGGCGTCACAAATTGTGGAAACAGCCAAGCGTACAGAAGCTAGGGTTTCAGGCCCTATACCGCTTCCGACGAAGAAAGAAATCGTGACGATTCTGCGTGCAGTGCATAAGTATAAAGATAGCCGCGAGCAGTTTGAACGTCTGACGCATAAGCGGCTCATCGACATTCTCAGTCCGACACAGAAGACAGTTGAAGCGCTGATGTCACTAGAATTACCGGCAGGCGTGGAAATCGAAATCAAGTTATAAGCCAAACGCGTAGAAAACGCACATCCGGACTTCCGGAAACAATCACAAACTCGTAGGGGCGAACTGTGTTCGCCCGTGAGGTCACGTTGATAAGGCAACAAACCATATCAACCAATAACCAATATTAGGAGGAAAACGCAATGATCAAAGCGATCATCGGAAAAAAAGTCGGAATGACGCAGATATTCGATGATAACGGCAAGGTTATCCCGGTCACAGTAATAGAAGCCGGCCCTTGTACCGTGGTTCAGAAGAAAACCGAGGAATCAGACGGATACGACTCCGTACAACTCGGATTTGCAGATGTCAAAGAACGCAAGCTCTCAAAACCGGAACTGGGTCACATGAAAAAAGCAGGGGTGGAGCCCAAGAAGCATCTCAAAGAGTTTCGCCTTGAAGACACAAGCGCACTGAATGTTGGCGATGAGATAAAAGCCGACGTGTTTGCGCAAGGTGACAAAATCGACGTAACCGGAATTTCCAGAGGTAAAGGCTTTGCGGGTGTCGTAAAGCTCCACAACAAAGGCAGAAACCGCATGTCACACGGCGGCGGCCCGGTTCATCGCCATGCAGGTTCGATGGGCGCCGGCACAACCCCGGGTCGGATTTTCAAAGGACACATGGGCGCCGGTCATATGGGCAACGAGCAGGTTACAATCCAGAACCTCGACATAGTTAAGGTAGACCCGGATTTGAACATGATTGCTGTCAGAGGAGCGATTCCCGGCCCTAAGGGCGGTGTCGTCTACCTTAAAAACACAGTAAAGAACTAGAGGAAGGAGAGAGTTAAATGCCAATGAGTAAGTTATACAACATGCAAGGCAAAGTGGTCGGCGATGTGACACTCTCCGATGAAGTGTTCGGAATCAAGCCGAATATCACGGCGATTCATGCTGTTGTTAAAAATCATCTCGCAAATAGACGCCAAGGTACGCAGTCAGCACTTACCCGCGCAGAAGTCAGCGGCGGCGGCGCAAAACCTTATCGTCAAAAAGGAACCGGACGTGCGCGTCAGGGTTCGAAAAGTGTTCCGCACTACACACATGGTGGTGTCGCATTTGCTCCGAAGCCACGCGATTATCGCTATTCGCTCAACAAGAAGCTCAGGAGGCTTGCACTAAAGTCAGCGCTTTCGTTAAAGGCCACAGAGGACAAAATCATAGTGGTCGATGAGCTGAAAATGGACGAAATCAAAACTAAAGAGTTTAAAGCATTTCTGCAATCTGTTGGTGTCGAGGGTAAGGCTCTGGTGGTTACCCCGGAAAAGAGTGACACAGTTATGCTCAGCGCAAGGAATATTCCGGGCATAAAGACTACATTTGCAACCTTGCTAAACACCTATGACATAGTGGACGCCCGCACATTCGTAGTCGATAAGTCGGCGCTTCCGCTCATCGAGGAGGTATATGCTTAATGAAAACTGCATATGATATTATCCTGAGACCGATTATTTCAGAACAATCGACAGAGCATGTAGATTTGAAGAAATATGTATTTGAGGTCGCGCCCGAATCCAACAAAATCGAGATCAAAAAAGCAATCGAGGAAATATTCGATGTCGAAGTGATAAAAGTTACGACGCTGAATATGAAGGGCAAGAAAAAGCGCATGGGCCGCCACCCAGAGGGTAGCAGGAAAGATTGGAAAAAAGCCGTTGTTAAACTTGCAGATAGTTCAAAGACCATCGAATTCTTTGAAGGTTTGGTATAACTTCGTTCCAATTTCATTAATTCGGTTATGTCCGGTCAGACCGGACGCAACTCTCATATCACTCGATCATAGAGGGAGGAAATAAAGTGTCAGTAAAAACGTATAAACCCACTACTCCGTCGAGACGGCACATGTCTGTTTCCGGATTCGATGGGATAGATAAAAGAGCCAGACCGGAGCGCAGCCTGACAGAAGTGCTCAAAAAGCATTCAGGCCGCAACAGTTACGGTCGCATCACAGTCCGTCATAGAGGCGGCGGCAACCGCAGGAAATATAGGATTATCGACTTCAAGCGCAACAAGTTTGATGTACCGGGCACAGTTTTGCGTTTGGAATATGACCCGAACCGCTCGGCAAACATCGCACTCATAGAGTATCCGGATAAGGAACGCAGGTATATTCTGGCTCCGGTTGGTTTGAAAAACGGCGATACAGTAATCTCGTCAAAAGATGCAGATATCAAGCCGGGTAACACGTTGCCAATCACATCAATTCCTGTCGGTACAGTCATTCACAACATTGAGCTGCATCCCGGAAAGGGCGCACAGCTTGTCCGCAGTGCCGGTACACAGGCTCAGCTTATGGCAAGAGAAGGCGCAATGGCTCAAATCAGAATGCCTTCCGGCGAATACAGAATGGTTCGTAGCAACTGCCTAGCAACAATAGGGCAGGTCGGAAATACAGACCACTCCAACATCCACATCGGCAAGGCTGGACGTAAGCGTCACATGGGCATCCGCCCGACAGTTCGCGGCTCGGTCATGAACCCGGTAGATCACCCGCACGGCGGTGGTGAGGGTAAGAGCCCAATAGGACGCCCGGGACCTGTGACACCATGGGGTAAACCAACGCTTGGCTACAAGACTCGCAAGGCAAAAAACCCGACAGACAAATACATCGTAAAACGCCGCGGTAAGAAATAAGGAGGGCTTGAATATATGAGTAGAAGTGTTAAGAAAGGCCCATTTGCCGCGCCGGAGCTGATTAAACGGGTCGATGAGATGAATACTTCGGGAGACAAAAAGGTGCTGAAAACATGGTCTCGCGCCACAACAATTTTCCCGACATTCGTTGGACACACGATAGCAGTTCACGACGGCAGACGCCATGTGCCGGTCTATATTACCGAGGATATGGTTGGTCACAAGTTGGGCGAGTTTGCTCCCACGCGCACCTACAGAGGTCACGCGGGCAGCAAGACATCAAGATAAGGAGGTGGACGATTTTATGGAAGCAAAAGCACATCTGAAATATGCACGCATATCACCTCGTAAAGTAAAAATAGTCTGCGACCTTATAAGAGGTAAGGATACTAAAACAGCGAAAGCAATCCTTATGCAGACCCCCAAGGCAGCATCGGAGCTTATGCTCAAACTACTCAACAGCGCCGTAGCAAATGCCGAAAACAACCATGAGATGGATCCGGACAATCTCTTCGTTTCTGAAACGTTTGCAAACCCCGGGCCGATACTGAAAAGGATCAGACCGGTGTCAAGAGGCAGAGCATACAGGATATACAAGAGAACGTCACATATCACGATCATCGTGGCTGAGAAGGAATAGGGGGAATCACCATGGGACAGAAAGTTAATCCACACGGATTTCGAGTCGGCGTCATAAAAGACTGGGATTCCCGTTGGTATGCCCGCGAGGACAAAGTAGGCGACCTCATAGTTGAAGACTATAACATCCGCAAATACCTCAAAGAGCTGCTGTTTTCGGCAGGTGTTCCGAGAATCGAAATAGAACGCGACAATGCAAAAGTCAGAATTTTCATCCACTGCTCACGTCCCGGCGTTGTAATCGGCAAGGGTGGTGCGGAGATTGAAAGACTGCGCGTTGAAATGGAAAAGAGAATTGGCAAGCCTGTCGCCCTTTCGATAGTTGAAGTTAAAAACCCAGACACGAACGCGCAGCTTATTGCTGAAGGCATCGCAGCAAAACTCGAAAAACGCATCGGATTCCGCCGTGCGATGAAAAATGCGATGAGCAGAGCAATGCGTCTCGGTGTGCGCGGCATCAAAGTCATGGTAGCTGGTCGTCTGGGCGGTGCTGAAATTGCAAGAAGTGAAACTTATCACGAGGGTACAATACCGCTCCAAACCATCAGAGCCGATATCGAATATGGCTTTGCAGAAGCAGCGACAACCTATGGCCGTATCGGCGTAAAGGTTTGGGTATATAACGGAGAAATCCTGAGCCAGACACTACGTACAACGCCAAGGACTATGGATACTTCAAGACCTCCGAGAGATCGTCGTGACCGTGACAGAGGTGGACGCGGCGGTGACAGAGGCAGAGGGCCGGGCGGCGGTGGTTACAACCGTGGGCCGGGTGGCGGACAAGGCGGCGGCGGTTACAGAGGGCCACAAGGTGGCGGAGGATATAACCGCGGGCCGGGACAAGGCCAGGGTCAAGGCGGATATAACAGACCTCCTCAGGGACAGGGTCAAGGCGGATACAACAGGCCTCCGCAAGGACAAGACCAAGGATCCAGACCTCCGGCTGCTCCTAAGGAAGGAGGTACAGCGTAATGCTAACACCAAAAAGGGTCAAGCGCCGCAAGGTGCATAGAGGCCGCATGAAAGGCAAAGCGACACGCGGCAACACAATAACATACGGCGAATATGGCCTGCAGGCTACTGAGCCGTCATGGATTACTTCAAACCAGATAGAGGCCGCGCGTATTGCGATGACACGTTATTCAAAGCGTGGCGGTAAAGTATGGATAAAGATCTTCCCCGATAAACCCGTAACATCAAAGCCAGCCGAGACAAGAATGGGCTCCGGTAAAGGTTCACCCGAATACTGGGTCGCAGTTGTAAAGCCGGGTAGAGTCATGTTTGAAATCGGTGGGGTACCGGAGGAAGTCGCTCGCGAAGCGATGCGCCGCGCAGCGCACAAGTTGCCTTGCAAGGTGAAGTTCATCAAACGCGAGGACGAAATCGAGACAGGTGGTGAGTAAGATGAAGGCAAGCGAGGTAATAAATCTCAGCCCGGACGAGCTTGAAGAAAAGCTTTTGGGACTAAAGAAAGACCTCTTCTTTTTAAGAATGCAGCATGCGACAAATCAGCTTGACAACCCTATTCGGATCGCACAGGTAAAAAAAGACATTGCCCGAGTCAAGACAGTTATTCGCAGTAAGCAATTAGAGCGGGTAGGAGGTTAAGCAATGAGTGAAAACAGAACATCCAGAAGAAAGACGAGAGTCGGCAAGGTTACATCGGATAAGATGGACAAAACCATCGTAGTGGCTGTCGAGGATCGCGTAGCACACCCGCTGTATAAAAAGATTATTAAGAGGACATATAAACTAAAGGCGCACGACGAGAACAACGAGTGCGGCATCGGAGACAGGGTTCGCGTGATGGAAACGCGCCCGCTCTCGAAAGACAAGCGCTGGAGACTCGTCGAGGTCATAGAAAAGGCGAAGTAGGGAGGAAGCAACATGATACAACAAGAAACGTTTCTGAAGGTTGCTGACAATACCGGCGCCAAGGAAATAAAATGTATCCGCGTTCTTGGCGGCTCCGGAAGAAAGTACGGAAGTGTGGGCGATGTAATCGTTGCCTCAGTTCGTAAGGCAGCCCCAGGCAGTGCGGTAAGAAAAGGTGAAGTCGTCAGGGCAGTAATTGTTCGTACAGCTAAGGGCGTTCATCGCGCCGATGGCACATATGTAAGATTTGACGAAAACGCCGCAGTCCTCATCAAAGAGGACAAAAACCCAAGAGGCACACGCATATTTGGCCCGGTGGCCCGTGAGCTCCGCGACAAGGATTACATGAAAATCCTCTCGTTGGCGCCCGAAGTAATATAGGGAGGGAGCGCTCAATATGCATATTAAAACAAATGACACCATTGTGGTCTTGTCCGGTAAGGATAAAGGCAAACAAGGTAAAGTGATGAGTGTGGATCCAAAAGCCGGAAAGGCGCTTGTTGAGGGTGTAAGTGTCGCAAAACGACATAAAAAGCCGCGCAAACAAGGCGACCCCGGTGGTATCATCACAAAGGAAACACCGATTTATACAAGCAAATTAATGCGTGTATGCCCCAAGTGTAACAAACCAACAAGACCCGCACACAGCATCAAAGGCGATGGCGAAAAAGTCAGAGTCTGCAAAAAGTGCGGAGCTGAAATCTAAGAAAGGAGTGGCCAAGTTATGACAAGAATGAAGAAAAAGTATCAGGAAGAGGCCATTCCCGCCTTGATGAAGAAGTTTGAGTACAAGAGCGTTATGGAAGTTCCTAAGGTTGAGAAGATCATAGTTAATGTTGGCTGTGGCGATGCGCGTGATAATGCAAAAGCAATAGACGCTGTCGTCAAGGACATCTCAGCCATAACAGGCCAGAAGGCTGTTGTGACAAAGGCAAGAAAATCAGTTGCCAACTTCAAACTTCGTGAGGGAATGCCGGTCGGCGTGAAAGTGACACTGCGGCAAAACAGAATGTGGGAGTTTTTAGACAGGCTATACAATGTAGCGCTGCCCCGCGTCCGTGACTTCAGAGGCATAAGTGCCAACTCCTTTGACGGAAGAGGCAATTATGCACTGGGACTAAAAGAACAGCTCGTTTTCCCCGAAATAGACTACGATAAGATTGAGAAAATTCGCGGTATGGATATAGTAATATGTACGACTGCGAAAACAGACGAGGAAGCCCGCGAGTTACTGACATGTATGGGCGCCCCGTTCATCCAATCGTAGGGAGGAGACAATTATGGCAAAAAAATCTATGATTCTAAAGCAGCAGAGGGAGCCAAAGTTCTCATCCCGCCGCTATAACCGATGCAAAATCTGCGGTCGCCCGCACGCGTATCTGCGTGATTATGGTGTGTGCCGTATATGCTTCCGTAATTTGGCCTATAAAGGACAAATTCCCGGAGTGCGCAAAGCCTCGTGGTAAATTTTTCCGTTATGCTTCACCTCACGGACTTGCAGTATAGAGATACAGCGTCGTCCGCTCGGTTTAGCCTAACAAAAAAATTCTCTCACGAGGGAACCTCGTGGTAAGCTTCCGTTATGCTTCACCTCACGGACTTGCAGTATAGAGATACAGCGTCGTCCGCTCGGTTTGGCTTAACAAAAAATTTCTCTCACGAGGGAACCTCGTGGTAAGCTTCTGTTATGCTTCACCTTTCGGTTTAGCCTAACAAAAATCTCCCTTTCGAGGGGGGAACCGCGTGAAAAACTAATACAGTCTACGCCGAAAGGCTTCGGGTGCACTGAAGAACCTCGGCGAGAAAGCGGAAGCGCCATGTTCAGATTGAGCGCATTCCGCGACGACGAAGGAGGAGAGCACATGCAAATAACAGACCCCATTGCCGATATGCTCACGCGTATCAGAAATGCGAGCGCTGCTAAGCACGCCACAGTCGATATTCCCGCTTCCAACATGAAAAAAGCCATTGCGGAAATATTGCTGCAAGAGGGTTATATCAAAAACTTTCAGCTAATAAATGATGGTATTCAAGGTGTTATTAAAGTGACGCTGAAATACAACGGGACTGAAAAGGCCATTGCTGGTCTGCGTAGAGTCTCGAAACCCGGCTTGCGTGTTTACGCAGGTGCGGACGAACTACCTTATGTTCTCAGAGGACTGGGAGTTGCCATTATATCAACATCCAAGGGCGTAATGACCGATAAGAGAGCCAGAACGGCGAACATCGGTGGCGAAGTCCTTGCATTTGTCTGGTAAGGGGGCGCAGGTATGTCGAGAATAGGTAGAATGCCGATAACCATTCCTGCGGGAGTGAATGTCGAAGTTACGGAGCATAATGTTGTTTCAGTAAAAGGCCCGAAAGGCCGACTCGAAGCCCCAATTAATCCTGAGATAAGCGTAAAGATAGAGGATGGAACCATAAGCCTCACTCGCCCGACAGATTCGCCCAAGCATCGCAGCCTTCATGGGCTCTCACGCACCCTTGTCAACAACATGGTTTTGGGTGTTAATGAAGAGTTTAAAAAAGAGCTGGATATCAACGGCGTTGGTTACAGGGCAACAAAAGAAGGCAAGAAGCTTGTGATGAATCTTGGTTATTCACATCAAGTAATCGTAGAGGAAACCGATGGAATAACGATTGATGTTCCGACACCAAACAAAATAATCATCAGCGGCATAAACAAACAGGAAGTCGGCCAGTTTGCTGCCGATATCAGGAAAAAAAGACCGCCGGAACCCTATAAAGGCAAAGGCATCAAATACGTTAATGAAGTCATTCGCCGCAAAGAAGGCAAGACTGGAGCAAAATAAAAGGAGGTGTGCCTAAATGATAAACAGACCCAATACGAAAGCGCAGCGTAAAAAGCGCCATAAGAGAGTACGAGGCAGGATTTCTGGCACGCCGGAACGTCCCAGACTCAATGTATTCCGGAGTGAAAAGCATATTTATGCCCAAGTGATTGATGATGTCGGCGGCGTAACGCTTTGCTCGGCTTCGACAGTCGAAAAAGACTTTGAGGGCTCCGGCTCGAATAAAGAGGCCGCGAAAAAGGTTGGCAAACTGGTTGCAGAGCGAGCAATCGCAAAGGGACTAGAGACCGTCGTTTTCGACAGAGGCGGATTTATATATCACGGACGTGTGAAAGAACTTGCAGAAGCTGCCCGCGAGGGCGGACTGAAATTCTAACGGGGAGGAGGAAACAACATGGCTTTTAGCAATCAAAGAAGAGATAACAGAAGAGACAATCGCAAAGAAGAAGTTCAATCAGAGTTTACGGAAAAAGTAGTTTCCCTGAACCGTGTTTCAAAGACTGTAAAAGGTGGACGTATTTTCAAGTTCGCTGCACTTTGTGTCGTAGGTGATGGCGCAGGACGCGTTGGCTTTGGCCTCGGCAAAGCAGGTGAAGTTTCTGAAGCGATTCGCAAAGGCATCGAGGATGCAAAAAAGAATGTCACGAGCATAACAGTTTCCGGCAGCACAATACCGCACGAAGTTATAGGCGCATATGGTGCAGGCAGGGTTCTGTTAAAGCCCGCACCTCCGGGTACAGGCGTTATCGCCGGTGGAGCTGTTCGTGCAGTTGTTGAAGCGGCCGGTATCTCCGATATCAGGACAAAGTGTCTGAGATCAAACAATCCTCAAAATGTTGTCGCTGCTACCATGGTTGGGCTTAAATCACTGCGTGATGCCGCTGCGGTAGCGAAAACAAGAGGCAAAACAGTTGAGGAGATTGTTGGGTAGTAACCCTTAAACAGGAGGACATAATATGGCTAGTTTGAAAATTAAGCTCGTCAAGAGCCTATGCGGCAGACGCGATAAGCATATCGCGACAGTCAAATCCCTCGGGCTTAAAAAAATCGGAAGTGAAGTGACACAGCCCGACAACCCGCAAACCAGAGGAAAGATAGCGCAAGTCAGATATCTGGTAACAGTAACCGAAGAGTAAGGAGGACGTGATATATGAATTTGCACGATCTCACTCCCGCAAAAGGAGCAACCAGCGTTGGCAAACGTAAAGGCCGTGGCCGTGCGACCGGTAACGGTAAAACAGCCGGGCGTGGTCATAAAGGTCAAAAATCCCGTAGCGGCGGCGGAACGCGAATTGGCTTTGAAGGCGGACAAATGCCGCTTGCCAGGCGCGTACCCAAAAGAGGATTTAACAACATATTTGCAAAACCACTGACAGCGATAAATGTTGCAGCACTGAACAGATTTGATGATGGTGCAACTGTTGGAGCTGAGGAACTGCTTGAATGCGGCGTACTGAGCAAATGTGAGTACGGACTTAAAATCCTTGGAAACGGCACGATGACAAAGAAGCTGACGGTCAAGGCACGTGCGTTTTCCGAGTCGGCAAAACAGAAAATAGAAGCAGCCGGCGGAAAGGCCGAGGTGGTGTAAGGTGATAACTACACTGCGTAACGCATGGAGAATAGACGATATACGCAAAAAACTATTGTTCATGATGTTTATCGTTCTCCTGTACAGATTAGGTAATGCGGTGACCGTACCATACGTAAACACCGAGCTTTTGACCTACTTCTTCCGTCAGGAGGTGGGAATACTTGCCCTAATAAACACAATGTCAGGTAGTGCGCTTGAACGGGCGTCGATATTTGCGCTGTCTATACAGCCGTACATTAACGCATCGATCATCATGCAACTTCTGACCATTGCAATTCCTGCTTTCGAGCGTATGCGTAAAGAGGGCGGCGAAGAAGGCAAGAAGAAGATTGAAAAAATCACTCGCTATTCAACCATTGGTATTGCAGCACTTCAGGGTTATGCCTATTATTTGCTGATTGCCAGAGAAGGTATGCTTGACCCAACGGCGACAGGAATTTGGCCTCCAATCGTTATCGTAGCCACATTTATGACAGGTTCTGCGATTCTGATGTGGATGGGTGAACAAATAACAGAGTTCGGTATCGGAAACGGTATTTCCGTGATCCTCTTTGTCAGCATCGTAGCCCGCTTCCCCATCGAGATTTGGTCGATGATAGCAGGTCCGAGAGGGGTTATGACCCATCCGGAACTATGGTGGATATATGCATTGATGCTGATTGGTGCGCTGGCAATAATCGTACTTATTGTTGTTGTAAACAATGCGGAACGACGAATACCCGTCCAGTATTCCAAGCGGGTAGTTGGCAGAAAGATGTACGGAGGACAGTCAACGCATCTTCCGATGAAGGTAAACATGTCCGGTGTTTTGCCAGTCATCTTCGCTCAGTCCATAGCGTCGATTCCGGCGACCATCGTAGTGTTTGTACCTGCGTGGTCTGAGGGGTGGCTGATGACAGCGCTTGACCCATCAAGTATTGCGTACATGGTCATATACTTCCTGCTCATCGTATTCTTCTCATATTTCTACTCGACAGTTCAGTTTAATCCTATCGAGATTGCGAACAACCTGAAGAAAAATGGTGGATTTATACCAGGCTTCCGTGCCGGTAAACCAACCAGTGAGTTTATTCAAAAGGTTTTGACGAAGATAACGTTGTTTGGTGCGCTGTACCTGGCTATTGTGGCGATAACACCGCTGATCGTGGCGTTCTTCTCTGATACGGCGAGACTGTCAGGCATAGCAATGGGCGGTACATCAATCATCATCGTAGTCAGTGTTGCGCTTGAAACAATCAAGCAGCTTGAATCGCAAATGCTGATGAGGCACTACAAAGGATTTTTAGAGTAAACAATGATGCGCAAATCTCTTTTGCAACTACGGTTTATTCAAAGCAATACCGCAGGGCGCAATATGCGCCCGCGGGATTGACATCCTACACTGTAGCAAGTCAACGCCCCTCTTGTTAAGGGCGACACTGTTCGCCCGAATAAACACACGGAGGTAAAGCATGAAGCTGGTATTACTCGGGCCGCCGGGTGCCGGTAAAGGTACGCAAGCCGATATTCTGATAGAGGTTTTGGGCGTACCGCAGATATCCACAGGAGAAATTCTGCGCGAGTCTGTTAAGAACGGCACTCCCGTTGGACTGAAAGCAAAGGCGCTTATAGACCATGGTGACCTAGTGCCTGACGAAATCATAATAGCCATTATCTCTGAGCGGCTTGCTCAAGATGATTGTAAAAATGGTTTTATACTGGATGGAGTTCCTAGGACACTAAATCAGGCAGAAACTCTTGACAGGCATGGCATAGGAATCGACCATGTATTATCTATTGAAGTTCCCGATGCGGTTATTTTAAAAAGGATCGCAGATCGGAGACTATGTTCAAATTGCCCAACGACATTCCATTTGGTTTCTAACCCGCCAAAAGAGGCAGGCATCTGTGATGCTTGTGGGTCGAGTCTGACCACGCGCAACGATGATAACATCGAAACGACAAGACATAGGCTGGAAACTTATCACTTGCTGACGGAACCTCTAAAGGCTTACTATGAAGGGCAAGGCAAGTTATGTTATGTCACCGGTGATTGTACAATAGAGGAAACAACGCGTGAAATACTCAAAACATTGGGTATAGACTAATATACATGATTAAAGCTAAATCTGCGATCGAAATCGCAAAGATGCGCCGTGCCGGAAAAATAGCCGCGGCAGCCCGGCAGTTAGCAGGGAAATTGGCTAAGGCAGGTGCAACAACCCAAAGTATTGACAAAAAAGTGCATGACTTCATCCTCTCAAAAGGAGCCGTGCCATCGTTTCTGGGTTATAATGGGTATCCCGCAAGTATTTGCATCTCAGTTAATGAGCAGGTAATTCATGGGATTCCGTCAACCAGAAGACTTGTCTCGGGAGACCTGGTAAGCATTGATATAGGCGCAACCAAGGATGGATATATCGGTGATTGTGCAGCGACGTTTGTTGTTGGCGAAGGTGACCCAGACTCAACAAGACTCGTTGAGATAACAAAAAAATGTTTTTTCGAAGGTCTTAAATTTGCGCGGTTCGGATATAGGGTGTCTGATATTTCAAGGGCGATACAACGATGTGCTGAAGAAAACGGCTATTCGGTCGTCAGAGAATATGTGGGACACGGAGTCGGTTCAAAGATACATGAACCGCCTGAAGTTCCGAACTACATCGAAACCCCCAGACGAAAAGCTGATCCGAGACTTTTGCCCGGAATGACGCTTGCAATCGAACCCATGATTAATGCGGGTGCTGCGGCAATCGAAATACTCGGTGACGGTTGGACAGTCGTTACGGCTGACGGTAAAAACTCAGCGCATTACGAAAACACTGTTCTAATCACAAGAGGCGATCCGGAGATACTCACCGCCGCAGAGGAAGAATCATGAGCATCGAAAAAGCTAATGTGGTAATACCGATTAATGGCCGGGATGCCGGCAAACGATTCATTGTCGTTGGAACAGAAGATGACTATTCGCTTCTGGCTGACGGAAAGGGTCGCAGAGTTGAAAAACCTAAGCGAAAGAAAAACAAGCATGTTCAGGTTGAAGACAAGATAGACGGCCTGATTGCGACGAAGCTGAGCGAAGGTGAAAGAGTTACAAACAGTGAGATAAGACGAGCGTTAGCAATGCCGCTGACCCGCGGAGATAAAGGAGGTATGTAGGATGGCGAAGGACGACATGATTGAGCTGGAGGGAATAGTGGTCGATTCGCTCCCAAACACCATGTTTCATGTTGACATAGGTAATGGGCACACGATTTTGGCACATATCTCTGGCAAACTCCGGATGAATTTTATACGCATACTTCCAGGTGATAAGGTGACGGTGCAAATGTCGCCGTATGATTTGACACGTGGAAGAATCACGTGGCGAAGTAAGTAGGAGGTTTATAATGAAAGTTAGACCATCAGTTAAGCCGATGTGCGAAAAGTGCAAGGTCATTAAGCGCAAAGGCAGGGTTATGGTAATATGCATTAACCCCAAACACAAACAGAGACAAGGCTAGCCTAAATAAGAAAGGATGATTGCATAATATGGCACGTATTGCCGGCGTTGATTTGCCTAAAGACAAGCGAATCGAAATAGGACTGACTTATGTTTTTGGCATAGGCAGGACTAGCGCGAAAAAAATCCTTGAACAAACGGGCATTGACCCAAACACAAGGGTAAAAAATCTTACAGAGACGGAAGAGTCTGCATTGCGCGAATGCATCGACAAAAGCTTTATGGTTGAAGGTGACCTTCGCCGCACTGTTGCGCTTGATATCAAACGCTTGACAGAAATCGGCAGTTACCGTGGGCTGCGCCATAGACGCGGTCTTCCCGTACGCGGACAACGCAGCAAAACAAACGCACGTACCCGCAAGGGACCAAAGCGTACAATCGCTAACAAGAAGAAGTAAGGGAGGGAGCAAGTAAATGGCAGCACCCAAAGGTAAAAAAACCAGAACCAGACGTCGCGAACGAAAAAATATTGAGAAGGGCGCGGTGCATATCAGATCGTCCTTTAACAATACGATGGTGACAGTTACCGACGTTAACGGAAACGCGATCTCCTGGGCATCCTCAGGCGGAATGGGTTTTCGCGGCAGCAGAAAATCGACTCCCTTTGCCGCACAGACGGCTGCTGAAACAGCAGCAAAAGCCGCAATGGAGCACGGATTAAAGACCGTTGTTGTCTTTGTTAAAGGACCAGGCTCCGGCCGTGAG
Organism: Oscillospiraceae bacterium; assembly: GCA_009781855.1. GTDB lineage: Bacteria > Bacillota > Clostridia > Oscillospirales > Oscillospiraceae > WRMH01. The sequence goes on from WQUY01000002.1 coordinate 22,887, forward strand.
GCGGCAATCAGAGCACTCCAGTCAGCAGGGCTTGAAGTTACAATGATTAAAGACGTGACTCCAATACCGCATAACGGATGCCGTCCGCCAAAAAGGCGCAGAGTTTAGGGAGGAGAATATTAATGGCAAGATATACAGGTGCAGTATGCCGCCTTTGCCGCAGAGAAGGGCAAAAGCTTTTTCTGAAAGGTGACAGATGCTATACAGATAAATGTGCAGCAGACCGCCGTCCGTACCCACCGGGGCAACATGGACAAGGTCGTGCGAAAACTTCAGAATATGGTACCCAATTGCGTGAAAAGCAGAAGGCGAAGAGATACTACGGTATTTTAGAAAGCCAGTTCCGTGGTTATTTTGATATGGCTATCAAGAAAAAAGGCAAGACAGGCGAGAACATGCTTGCAATTTTGGAAACACGCTTGGATAATACAATTTACAGGCTTGGTTTCGCGATGAGCCGTGCAGAAGCAAGACAACTTGTTTTACATGGGCATTTCCTCGTTAATGGCAGGAGAGTCAACATACCATCTTTTCTTGTAAAGCCGGGCATGATTATTTCGCTTAACGAAAAGAGCCGGAGTCTTGACAAATTCAAATCGGTCATAGAAGCAAATTCATTTAGGCAACCGCCAAAGTGGCTTGAATATGACGCGAATGCTTTGGTTGCCAAGGTCAGTTCCGTACCGATGAGGGAAGACATCGACATGCCTATCGAAGAACAACTCATTGTTGAGTTCTATTCTAAATAAATGATAACCTTCGGATACAGGTTTAAACCCTCATATCTCAAACCCGCGAGCCGATACACATTGCGCAAGCATCAACGAAAAGAAGGAGGGTACTAAATGGTAGAGATTGAACGTCCACGTATTGAATGCACGGAAGTTCCAGAGGACGAATCTTACGGAAAGTACGTTGTAGAACCCCTTGAGCGCGGTTACGGCACTACACTGGGCAACTCGCTGCGCAGGATATTGCTTTCATCACTTCCGGGAACAGCAGTTACCACAGTTAAAATTGCCGGAATACAACATGAGTTTTCAACAATTCCCGGTGTAAAAGAAGATGTAACGGAGATAATTCTCAACATTAAGGGCATTGTTGCAAGACTGCACACACAAAGAACAAAGACTGTATATATTGAAGCTTCTGGCGAGGGCACGATAACGGCCGGTGATATCAAAGCAGATGGTGAAGTAGAAATTCTCAATCCCGACCTGCATATTGCAACGCTTAGTTCTGACGCTTCGCTCAGCATGGAGCTTACAATAGATCATGGTCGCGGATATATGTCTGCGGAAAGAAATAAGCTTTCCCAACCGATTATCGGAGTTATTCCGATAGACTCCATATATACCCCGGTTCACAAAGTCAATTATACTGTCGAAAACACTCGCGTAGGTAATGTTACTGACTTTGACAAGCTGACAATAGAGGTTTGGACGGATAAGACCATCACGGCGCGAGATGCCGTTTCGCTCGGTGCAAAGATACTTTGTGACCACTTCACACTGTTTACGGATTTGTCCGAAACCATCGGCAGTAAGTCAACAGTTGTGGAAAAAGCAGAGACACAAAGAGACAAGGTGCTTGAGATGACAATTGAAGAGCTGGATCTGAGTGTACGTAGCTTTAATTGTCTGAAGAGAGCAAACATAAACACGGTCGAGGATCTTATTTCAAAAACAGAGGATGAAATGATCAAGGTCAGAAACCTTGGACGCAAATCGCTCGAAGAAGTGATACATAAGCTGGCGATGATGGGGTTATCCCTGCTGAGCGAGGAAAATTAAGGAGGTACATAACAATGCCTGGGACACGTAAGCTTGGAAAACCAACGGATCAACGCATGGCAATGCTAAGACAGATGGTTACCGACTTTCTGGATAATGGTAAAATGGAAACGACAGTAACGCGCTGTAAAGAGATAGCGCCGCTTGCTGAAAAAATGATTACACTGGGAAAGAAGAACACTTTGGCCTCAAGGCGTCAAGCGCTCGCGTTTATGACACGTGAAGATGTTGTGACGAAAGTGTTTGCGGAAACAGCGCCCGGATATGCAGAGCGCAATGGGGGTTACACCCGCATTATCCGCACAGGCCCGCGCAGAGGTGATGCTGCGGAAATGGCCATTATTGAATTGGTGTAAGGTGATTAAAAAAAGCTGCTTGCCGTCGTTGTGATGGCAAGCAGCTTTTCTATTCAAGACTTATAGTCTGGTTATTTCGAATGCATTGAATTTATGCGACCACTACGAGACGACAAACTGCCGCAATGGTGTCGTTATCAGAGGTCAAGGTCGAGCTTATCCGGCCAGGGCAGGACGACATCGCTGTCGATTGTGATTGTCCGGATAACAGGTCGGTCGGCAGCAGCAACTGAGCCATTGGGGCCGTCATTGGGTGTTTCCATAATCCTATCGACAACATCCATGCCCTCGGTGACCATTCCAAATGCGGCATAGCCGCCATCGAGTGAACTTGCACCGCGTCCGTCAACATGAATGATGAAAAACTGAGAGCCGGCGGAATCATAACAATCCCCACGACGCGCCATTGACAGAACGCCGCGTGTATGTGCAAGGTCATTTTCAAAACCATTATCAGCAAATTCTCCAAAAATCGTCCAGCCCGGATTGCCGATGCCGATGCCTAGTGGGCAACCGCCTTGAGCCATGAAGCCGTACATAATGCGGTGGAAGTTGAGTCCGTCATAAAAGCCTTCACGCACAAGATGAACGAAGTTGAAAACAGATTGTGGGGCAATGTTTGGATAAAGTTCAAACTCAATGATACTACCATCATCCATGATGATTGTACCGGGGATTGTATCCGGAATTGGCTCGGTGGGCACCGGTGGTTGAGGCGGTGGTGGAGCTGGTTCGGGTTCGGGCGTCGGAGCTGGTTCAGGTTCTGCTACCGGTGTTTCCGGAGCTGTTGGGGCGCTGCCATTTCCGCACCCGGCTACGAAAGCCAGGCAAAATAGCAGGCACAGTGCGAGGGCGATATATTTTTTCATTTTCTTATTATCCTCCTAAAGAAAAGTTCAGGGTCAAACCGTTAATAAATATATCAGAACATGCGGTTAAAGTCAAATCAACGAAGTGAATAATCCGGATTGCGAATAAGCTGGGAGTGTGATAGAATGGCTGAAATTAAGTTCAAAAGGAAGATGTGTGATGAAAGATTATTTTGGAATGCAAATCAAGAAGTTGGGGTTTGGATTTATGCGGTTGCCTGGTTTTGCGGGCAAGCCCGACAGCGAAATTGACTATGAGCGCACAAAGGAAATGGTGGATCTGTACATGGCGCAAGGCTACACGTACTTTGATACAGCGTATTTATATCACGGAGGCAATTCTGAAACGGCAATCCGAAAGACAGTTGTTGAAAGATACAACAGAAACCAGTTTCAGGTGACGACCAAAATTCCATTATGGAAAGAGCTTTCTTTTGACGAGATGAGTGAAGTAACCAATACACAGCTCCACCGAACAGGTCTTGACTATTTTGACCTTTATTTTCTGCATGGGATAGGGCCTGACAGACTGGATATGATTGAGAAAATAAAGGCTTTCGATTATTTGCGAGGCATCAAGGATAGCGGAAAGTCGAAAAATATTGGATTTAGCTATCATGGAGATGCGGATACTTTAAATCGTATTCTTGATACGCATGGAGCGCAGATTGATATTGTTCAGTTGCCTCTTAATTATCTTGATTGGGATGACCAGGCAAAAAAATGCTATGATGCGGCAATTGCGCATGATGTAGGTATTATCGTAATGAGCCCGATTAAAGGTGGTGCATTATCGACCTTTACTCCGGAGATTGCAGAGATATTCAAGAAAGCGAATCCAGAGGCGAGCCTGGCTTCATGGCCGTTGCGATTTACTATGCATCTTGATGGAGTCATCACAGTGCTTTCCGGAATGTCTGATATTGAGCAAGTCAGCGATAACATAAAGATAACTGAGACCATGGGGCCGCTCACAGATGAAGAGTTGAAAATTATAGGCGTTGCTATGGAAGAGATGAAAAAGATACCAACGATTCAATGCACGGCCTGTAAATACTGTCTTGATTGCTGCCCTAAGAAGATAAACTCGCCGGAGATTATAGGGCTTTTAAACGAATACACAGTTTATCAAAACCTCCCGGCAATTAAGCGGATGTATTCCCTAATCACAGGCGGAGCCTGGAGCGGAGTGGTAGCGAAGTCGAGTGATTGCACCGGTTGCGGCGAGTGCGAAAAATATTGTCCACAGAATATCGAAATTATTGAGGCTCATAAGGAAGCGGTTAAGGTGTTTGAGTAATGATGTATACCCTCTTGCTATAGTGTATGGCACGCTCTAGCAGGAGGGTGTTGAGTCTCAAAAGAGAAAGTCGAAATAAAACCAAATGCTAAAACATTTTAAGCAGCCAAGTAAGTTTTACAAAAATGTATTTGCACTAATGGTACCCATGGTGCTGCAAAATATAATTACACATACAGTCGCGCTGACCGATACTTTTATGGTTGGGATGTTGGGCGAAGAATATCTTGCGGCGATGCCAATTGCACTGGTGCCGCTTTTTATTGTGCTCATTTTTTCTTTTGGGGTGCAAAGCGGAACGAGCATTCTTGTGGCTCAGTATTGGGGAAAAGGCAACCTTGATGTGATCAACAGAGTGCTTGGCGTAGGGTTTTATGTTGTGGCAATCGTGACATTTTCCGCCGCTTTTGTAATGTATAATTTTCCTTATCAAATATTGAGCTTTGTGACACCGGAACTTCATTTGGTTTCTATTGCCGTGCCGTATGCAAGAATTACAGCATTTTCAATGGCGCTCAGCGCAATAAGCATGCTCTATTTTGCATGTCACCGAAGCATTGAAAATCCTCGTTTGGGTGTCATAGTATTGTCAATTTCGGCTTGCTTCAGTATTTTCTGGAATTGGGTTTTGATTTTTGGAAATCTCGGGTTTCCTGAGTTGGGCATTCAGGGTGCAGCGATATCAACCCTTTCTGCCAGAACGCTCGAAGTGATTATTGTGACAATCCATGCGCGTAGAAACAAAAGGTTTAGGGTCAAGTTCGCATTGTTTTTCAGACCGGGAATCACTATGACCAAAGACTTTTTCAAATACTCTTTGCCGGTGATGGCCAATGAAGCGTTGTGGGGCGTGGGCTTTATGATGTTCCCAGTGATTTTTGGGCATATGACAGGTGCGCAAACGATTCTTGCTGCTTATAATATTTCGAGCAACCTGGAGCGGCTCTTTGCGGTGGCGCTTTTTGCTTGTGGTGGTGCAACTGCTGTAATAGTTGGTCGTGAAATCGGTGCGGGGCGCAGGGAGCAGGCTGAGCGCTATGTCAAGACGTTAACCAGGCTAGGTTTTTTGATGGGGGTTGGTTCAGCCGGGTTGTTGATGCTTGTGCGCTTTACTGTTTTGGAGCCTTTTGTATTTCCGCTGTATAGTTTGTCGGAAGATGCGGCAAGTGCGGCAACAATTATGTTGACGATTTATGCTGCGATTCTGCCTATGCGAGCGACTGGGGTAACGATGGGGTTGGGTGCGATGAGAGGGGGCGGTGATGTCAAGGCGTTTATGTTTATAGATGTGGGGACAATGTATTTTGTGGCTTTACCGCTGGCGGCTATAGCCGGGCTTGTGCTCAGGTTGGAGATTGGTTTTGTCTATGGGGCTTTGTTTGTAGAAGAGATAGTAAAAACCTCCCTGATTTATGGGAGGTTAAGGAGCAGGAAATGGATTCATGATGTTACCCGGGATTGACATTGTAATCATGGATTTACGATGTTGATTCGACCTTGTAGGGGACGATGTCCACATCGTCCTGCGGGCTGATGTAGACATCAGCCCCTACATAGCAGAATCATTAGCAATATCCATGCATCTCAGTACTTTTGGCGGCTGAAGTACGCGTTATTTACCAAACACATTGGTCAAAACCATTCCTGCGATGATAACAATGCCGCCGAATAATGACCAGAGCGAGAATGTTTCGCCAAGCCAGAAAAAACCTATTAGAGAGGATAGAAAAGGAATCAGGTACAAAAACACGGTTACATGTGTTGTTTTTTCGGCTGTTGACAATGCATATGCCCAGGATATGTAGGCAAGAACAGCGGGGAATACAGCCATTTGTATGATTGCAATGCTTGTAAAGAGTGTTGCTTCGGATAATTCATGAATTGCATCGGGCAAGTATATGAGCATACATAGCGTTCCGAACAAAATGCCATATGTGGTGGCTTCGAGCGCTGTGTATTTTTTTACTAACAAGCGTTGTGTGATGTTGAGGATGCTTGCAGAAATTGCTGCGCCGATAAGAAATAAAGTGCCTATATTGAGTGCAAATCCGTCTGTTTGGCTGAACATGACCAGCATAAGACCACCGAAGCTTAGGCCAACGCCAACCCAAACAGAGGACTTTACAATTTCTTTCAAAAAGAGCCGGGCTAAAATAAGTGTGAATACCGGAGAAGATGAAACAATAAAGCTACTGATACCGGCAACGACATAGATAGTCCCTGTATTGAAAAAGAAGTTATACAAAAACACGCCAAATACGCCCAACGCAATAAACAATGGCAAGTCTTTCACTTCCGGTATTTTTATTTTCTTGATTATACCGATGCAGATAAGGATAACGGAAGCTGTAATAAAGCGCAAAACCATTATTGCCCCGGGGCTGTGGTATTGCAAAAGATATCTTGTAACAGGAAACGCGGATGACCACATCAGTACGGTTGCCATTGCTGCCAAAAAACTAAGCGTCTTTTTTGACGCTTGAAATCTCCCTTTGCCCATGTTAGTACCCCCTTCGCCGGTGAGAAGTATATCATGAGTGCAGCCGAGTTGCAAATTGCTGTAGCGCAACATTGACAAACTGCCTAAAAGACTATAGTATGTATGCTCAGCAAGCGTAAGCGGCATCAGCGTGATGGAAAAATAATGCTAGGGCGAGCGTTTCACGCCCATTTGGTAGGGAAGCGGTTATATGAAGCGAGTGATAGGTTATTACGGAATATGGGCAGCACTGACATACCTCAGTATCGTTTCGGCGGTATTGGGTATGTTTCTTGCGCTTAATGGCAATCTGGGGTTTGCGATTGTATGCCTTATGATCAGTGGGCTGTGCGATATGTTTGATGGCACGGTTGCAAGGATGAGGCACAGAACGGAAAATCAGGAAAGCTATGGGATACAAATAGATGCGCTGGCGGATATCGTCGCATTTGGGGTTTTTCCTGTGGTAATCGGATTTTCAGCGGGCGCACATTTGATTTTCTACAATAATACTGGGTTGGGTCTGGGGTTTAGTATCGCAATAGGCTCAGTCTATATTCTTGCGGCGCTTATCAGGCTTGCATACTTTAATGCACAGGAAATTGAGCTTAAAACCAAGGGCGAGAGACGGACATATTATGAGGGGATGCCTGTTACATTTGTTGCTATTTTGATTCCGCTTGTGTATGCGATTTGCCTTATTTTTGAAATAGAGCTGGCTCATGTCTACAATGTCATGTTGCTTATAATCGCAGCAGCCTTTTTACTTAGAATCAGAATTCCAAAGGTGAGGGGGCGTTATTTGCTTGCCTTTTTGCTGATAGGTTTGCCAATCGCTGTATATTTGATTTGGAACATTGGAGTGCGTATATGAGCAGAAACAATGGAACATTCGAGGTTATTCCGATTGAAAATGAGAAAATCTGTGCGGTGCGTTTTTTATATAATACGGTTTTTGGTAGGATGATTCTGAAGCTTCTGACAATGCCAGCCATTTCAAAATTTCTGGGCATGATAATGGATAGCAGGGTGTCAAAGCTACTTATCCCGGGATTTATTAAGAAGAACAATATTGATTTGAGTGATTTTTTGGACGAGCAATACAATTCGTTCAATGATTTTTTTGTGCGCGAAATAAAAAAGGAACTCAGGCCTTTTCCCGCTGACTATGCAGAGGCAGGTGCGCCCTGTGATGGGAAGCTCTCGGCGTATGAGATCACAGATGACAGTGTGTTTCAGATAAAAAACTCCAAATATACCATTGAAGATTTGCTCCGGGACAAGGGGCTGGCTGATGAATATTCAGGTGGAGTGTGTTTGATTTACAGGCTTTCTCCCGATGATTATCATAGGTATGTGTATGCCGATGATGGTGAGATTTATTTGCATAGGAAGCTTGAGGGTGTCCTGCATACGGTTCGGCCGATTGTGCATGAAAAATACAGTGTCTTCACTCAAAATGCGAGAGAGTACACTGTATTTCAAACTGAAAACTTTGGGAAAGTAATTCAAATGGAAGTGGGGGCTCTTTTTGTCGGCAGGATTATCAATCATGTGACGAGTGGAAAGGTGAAGCGTGCTGCCGAAAAAGGTATGTTTCAATTTGGTGGTTCAACGGTGATTATGCTATTTCGGAAAGGTGCAATTGAGTTGAATCCTATTTTCTTGGAGCACACGCAAAATGATGCAGAAACTTTGGTTAAAATGGGTGAAGTGATAGGCAGAGCGCCTTGATAACACACAATCTGGGATGCTGGGGTCTGACTAATGATTTTCTGTTTTGCTCGGAACGGGTCTCGTCGCCCTACACTTCGCAAAACAGAAAACCATCAGCCAGCCCCTTGATGGCCTGTGCGCGGGACGCTGGGGTGTTATTAATGGTTTTGTTGGTTCAGTCCAGTAAGTCTGTTACCCGGGGGCTTTTTTTATATCGCCGATTGCCCTGATTATCGGCAGCAACAGCATAGCAGTCAAACCGGCGGCAAGACCATTGTTATAAAGATTCATCCCACCGTGAAACACAGCAACATTTGCAGCAAAAGTGAGATGGATAAACCCAGCAACCACACCCCACCTCCAGCCGAACTTAGTACAAAGAGGTGACAAGCAAGTGGAGAACAAAACTGCCACAAGAAATCCAGCGCTGTTAAACGGTGTGCCTGTTGCAAGCATACTGACCGTAGAAGCGAGCAAAGCGCCAGCCATGAGCGGAACGGCCGATAATATACGCTTGCCGATAGCGCCGAATCCGATGACTGAGATGGCCGCCCCGATTATAGGGCCATTATATTGCCCATTTACCGCAAGCATCACAATCGCGCACAAAAGCCCCATGAGTCCCATGTTTATAAAAGACCTGCCGCTGTATTGAGTGTAGAAGTCGTTGCCATCAGCTTTCATATAGGCCATCTCAATAAAGCTTGCGTTTTTGCGAGAAAGCAAGCCGCAGATAAGAAAATATAACGAAACGCCCACAAGAAATAGCGACAAATGCAAGTTAACGCCCTCACTCCAGATGCTGAGTGGCGCAAAGTCTATGCCCATAGTCCGCAAAATAACCATGATGCAGATGGACAGCATTCCGGCGGCAAATCCAACATTGTAAAGGTTATAATCTTCATAGTTTACTTTGAGGGCTTTTGCCAATGGATTGATAACCAGCCCGATGAAGATGCCGATGCAGAGGCCGATGATTGCACCTGCAGTGGTGCTTAACTGTTCTACAAAGGCAAGTTGGGTAACAGCTGGGCCAAGGCATGTGGCGAGCACTGCGGGAAGGACACATGTTTTATAAGGTGTCTTGGTGATTTTGCTATATAAGTATCCTCCGAATATGATGGGCAGCATGTTGATTAGATTTTTTCCAAAAAACGCAAAGCCCGTGACAAGTCCTAATGTACCCAGCGTGAGGCCTATAGGCTCATGCTTGATAAGTACAAAAATAAGAACGGTTACAAGACCGGATAACCCTACGTTGACATATGTTGCACCAAGACCGGCGGTGGCGATATAGTCGGTAACAAGAATGTCGGGGGAGCGGATGATTGTCCTGAGTCCCTGCAAAACTTCACAGGGCGTTGCGTAAGCGAAGCCAAGGGCAATAATCAGGCAAAATAGGATGGTAAATACCCTGTATGGACATCTAAGGAAATTACTTTGAAGCCAATTCAATTTTTCAGGGATTTCTGATTTAGTTGTCAAGTTCCACCTCATGTAAATGTTTTGTAGTAACTAACGTCAAGACAGTATACATTGATGTTTGGTAGAAATCAACGGATTATTTTACGAAAAAGTCGAAGTAAAGCACGATATTTGAGCAGTATTGGTTCATAATATAATGAGAGGCGATGCTGCATGATATCACTTCTGGACTTGCTGCCGCTCCTTTTTACGCAGACGCTTGTTTTCGTACATTCTTTCATCGGCAATGCTCAGGATATCGCTTGCTGATAGTTTGTTATTTTTATCAACGTAAGCAACACCGAAGCTGATACTATATGTAAAAGCCTTGTCAGCCAAATATTCATCTTGCTGAAAGTCATTGTAAATCTTATTCATTCTCTCAATAGCGCTGGCATAATCAAAATTTTGAGCCAGCACCAAAAATTCGTCCCCACCGATTCGGCAAACAACGGCGTTTTTTGAAAAACTACTCAAATATTTGGAAGCATTGAGAATATATAAGTCGCCTTCTCTATGCCCAAATTTATCGTTTACATACTTCAAGCGGTCAAGGTCAGAGAAGATGACGACAAACTGCCTTTTTTCACGCAACCAGGAGTTTAGTGTGCACATGCCGAAAGCTCTATTATATAAATTAGTTATGTTGTCTTTGTATGCCTGAGTTTCAAGGTCGTCGATTTTTTCCTTGAGGTGACTTTCACGCGCACGCAGTTGCTCAATCATGATGTTAAAAGAATCAGAAAACTCGCCCATGAAGTCAATGCGCTGTTCGTAATCACCCTGAGCGATTTGTTGAACTTGCCAGGTTAAATATTTTAATGATGCGTGTAGCGACTTGAGTGGTGCAGCGATCGCATTGTCATGCGATGGAAGGATTACATCAAGATTACCTTTGGATAAACCCGATGCAAGCGCTATTGCTTCATTAACATAGCGGGTATAATGTTGCAACACGCTACCGATGTCTTTATAGTCATCCGGAAGCGTATCAATGTCCAAATCGGCATTGGCCGGGTCATAAATTGCATCGTGCAAATATTGAAACAGTGTATCTGTGGCTGGGTTCATGACGTTTTCAAATACACTACTCATTTAAGTTTTCTCCTTTGCAAGAACATAAACGCTGCAAACGTGGACTAAAACACTAGAACTTTGGCGATGAAATGAGTCTGCTTTTCTTGCGCAGTATACTATAAGTATGATAAAATGTCTATAGCAATTGGACTTTTTTAGTATTTTATAACTTGTTGTTTATTATTTTGAACGAGGACATAGCATTGTCGTGTTATATATGGTAAAATGGCATAGTGAACTATAAATGTGAGGATTTTCTTGAAAATTTGGACGATAAATACAAAAAATGTTGATACAGGCAAGGGGGCTTAATAATGGTTGAATCAAGATGCGGTATACACTGCAGCAGCTGTAAATACCGTGAGAAAATGAACTGTGCGGGGTGCACGAACATAGAAAAGCCTTTTTGGGGTTCATGTCCGCTCAAAGATTGTTGTGAAGGCCGGGGGCATGAACATTGTGGACAATGCGTCGAATTTCCATGTGGGCAACTCAATGACTTTGCTTATGATAAGGAGCAGGGTGATCATGGTAAGCGCATTGAAAATTGCCGTATATGGATGCAGTCGGGCGCGGGTTCTGATGGCTAAGCTGCCGTCAGGTGATGGGGTTTGACTCCCAGTAGCGTAGCGAGCCATCATCTTGCGATAACTCAAAACTTATCATGTGTTTGCATATAGTTTAGTTGGCGAATTATAGCTTTGTGGTACATATACAGCGTGAGGAATGCGATTGCTTGGAGCGCCGTATCGCGGATTGTATCCAAGCAGGTTTATGTATTTCGGCAAGTCGCCAGTTTCTTTTGCCATCGCAGATAAAACTGCAAACAACGCTTTGACATCATCAAGCGCACGATGATTGTTTTCTACCTGTTCGTTTAGTTTGTAATGTGTTATGGCATCAGAGAGCTTATGTGGGTATGATTTTCTATCTTTTAAAATGGTCAGTGTATCCAAGATGTCAAACTGATCGGCAAGGTTGCTGTGGCCGTTTTTACGCAAAAAGGCATTTAAGAAGCTGATGTCAAAATGTGCATTGTGTGCGATAAACAAGATGCGGTCAGGGCTGCTTTGTTCTATCATATCAACAAATGTGTTCGCCGCGTCTTGCTGTGTCAGGCCTTGGGTTTCCAGCATTTCATTTGTTATTCCTGTCAGTTTGGAAATCTCTGCACTTAGGTGTTTGCCTTCCGGCAGCTTGATTAAGCAGTTCAGTTCTTCTTTGGCGATTGTGTTTTTTTGGTTTAGTGAAAGAATAATCGCTCCGAGTTCTATGAGGTCATCAACGTCAGAGGAAAGGCCGGTTGTTTCAACGTCAAAGAGGATGATTGGATTGTGGGTGCAAAATAAGCTGCTGCTTTTGTTCATAAAAAGCTCCTGTTCATCATAGTTGGTTCGTAAGCATTTTAGCACAGATAAGCTGGAATTTCGATAGTGAAACAAAAAACCATCAGCAACACCGTATAAGTTTGGGATGTCTGGGTGTCACTAATGATTTTGTTGTTTCGCTCGGAACGGGTCTCGTCGCCCTACACTTCGCGAAACAAAAAACCATTAGTAACACCCTGTAAGTTTGAATTCAATATACAAAAGGAGGCCAGTGGTATGAGCAACAACTCCAAATGCCCGGTAACGGGCAACGCAAGCAGAGTCGATTTCACAAAAGGTACGACAAATAAGGATTGGTGGCCGGATCAACTAGACTTAGGAATTCTGCATCAGAATTCCGATTTGAGCAACCCAATGGGAGGTGAATTTAACTACGTTGAGGAATTTAAGACACTCGATCTCCAAGCGGTGAAGGATGATCTCTTTGCTGTAATGAAAGATTCAAAAGAATGGTGGCCAGCAGATTATGGCAACTATGGGCCGTTTTTTATCCGAATGGCATGGCATAGTGCCGGTACATATCGCACCATGGATGGTCGGGGCGGTGCACGAGATGGTACACAGCGATTTGCACCTCTTAATAGCTGGCCGGACAATGTAAATTTAGATAAAGCCAGAAGGCTATTGTGGCCAATCAAAAAGAAATACGGTAGCAAGTTGTCTTGGGCAGACCTCATGATTTTAGCAGGTAATTGTGCAATTGAATCTATGGGTCTCAAATTAATCGGTTTTGCCGGTGGTCGTGAAGATGTGTGGGAGCCACAGGAAGACATTTATTGGGGTTCGGAAACAGAGTGGCTGGAGGATAAGCGATATTCAGGCAAACGCAGCCTTGACAGTCCTTTGGCCGCTGTACAGATGGGTCTGATTTACGTCAACCCGGAGGGGCCGGATGGTCAGCCAATTCCTGCAGAATCAGCAATAGATGTCAGGGAAACATTTGCGCGTATGGCGATGAATGATGAAGAAACTGTTGCACTAATCGCCGGAGGCCACACTTTTGGGAAAGCCCATGGCGCGGCTCCAGCGACCCATGTTGGGCGTGAGCCGGAAGGGGCTCCTATTGAAGAACAGGGTCTCGGTTGGAAGAGTGATTTTGGTACAGGCAATGCGAGTGATACCATAGGAAGTGGAATTGAGGGCGCATGGAAGCCAAATCCAACCCAGTGGGATATGGGTTATTTAACAGTGCTGCTCAAATATGAGTGGGAGCTCACGAAAAGCCCCGCTGGCGCATATATATGGCTGGCGAAAGATGTAGATGACGAGGATATGGTCGTAGATGCACATGATCCGACAAAGAAGCACCGGCCGATGATGACCACGGCCGATTTGTCTCTAAAGTTTGATCCCATCTATGAAAAAATCGCGAAAGACTATCTTGCAAATCCAGATAAATTTGCAGATGCATTTCGGAAAGCGTGGTTTAAGTTAACTCATAAAGACGTGGGGCCTTCTACGTTGTATTGGGGCACAGATGCACCGGAAGAAGTGTTTCTGTGGCAAGACCCTATTCCAAAGTGCGAAGGGTATGTTATAAATGATAGCGACGTTAAAGAACTAAAAGGCAAAATCGCAAATTCTGGTTTGTCGGTATCAGAGCTGGTCAGCACCGCGTGGGCAAGTGCAGCATCGTATCGCGGTTCTGATCGCAGAGGTGGAGCAAATGGCGGGCGACTTCGACTGGAGCCACAAATCTCTTGGGATGTGAATCAACCAGAACAGTTGAAGAAAGTACTTGGTAAGTACGAGAAAATTCAATGTGATTTTGCAGAAAGCGGAAGAGGTGTCTCGCTTGCCGATTTAATTGTTTTAGGTGGTGCGGTTGGGATTGAGATAGCGGCGAAGAATGCGGGTGTTGTGGTCGATGTTCCGTTTATACCCGGGAGAATGGACGCATCGCAAGAACAGACTGACATTCATTCCTTTGCTGTGTTAGAGCCGGTCTATGATGGGTTCCGCAACTATCTGAAGCAAACTTTTAACTCTTTGCCCGAGAAACTGCTGGTTGATAAGGCACAGTTGTTGGGTTTGACCGCACCGGAAATGGCGGTGCTACTTGGAGGCCTGAGAGTGCTCGGCAACAACTACGGCAAGTCTCCACATGGTGTGTTGACTGCTGCTGCAGAGACCCTTTCCAATGACTTCTTCGTCAACTTACTCGACATGGAAACAGAGTGGAAGCCCACCGATGATTCAAACGTGTTCAACGGTTTCGACAGAAAGACCGGCAAACAACAGTGGACAGCAACGAGAGTAGACTTAATCTTTGGTTCTAATTCACAACTCCGTGCCATTGCAGAAGTATATGCAAGCGATGATGCGAAAGACAAGTTCTGCTCTGATTTTGTTGCGGCATGGAATAAAGTTATGAATGCAGATCGCTTTGATTTGCTGAGATAGGTGTTGTGACGATCAAAAAGCTACTGTTAATTATTTTGGGTTTTTCTTCTTTAGCGCTTGGCGTGGTAGGTGTGTTGATACCTGTTCTGCCTACCACGCCCTTTGTTCTACTGTCTGCGGCTTGCTTTTCAGCGAGCAGCAAAAGGTTTGATGATTGGCTGCGGCGCAACCGCTTGTTCGGGCCTTATATTGAGAATTACCGAACGAAGCAAGGCATCAGCAAGTTGCGAAAGGCGGCGACGTTGACTTTTCTATGGACGGGGCTGCTTGTTTCGATAATCATCGTAAGAACACCTGTGATTTTTGTGGTTTTGAGTATCGTTGGAATAGGTGTCACGATACACATATTGATGATTAAGACGAAAAAGTAACGGGTGTGTATCACACAAGGTGACACGTATACAGTAGCCCATTTTATGGGCGCAGACTGTTGTCTTTTTCGTTCGCATATCTCTCATCATTTACGAATGAAAAGGACTTCCTTGATTGACATATCTGTAATTTCAAATGGCGAATCTGGATTCCTTGCTTGCCCTACAAGTAAGTCTTTAATTCGTGCATCATAATCGTAGTCGAAACTGATAAATGTGTGCGTGTTGTCATTGAACAAGGATATGCGCTCCTCAACTTCGCATTTGGTTTTATCGTGTATTGGCTCTATCGTTGCACCCTCTTTTCATTACGCCCTCATTTTATTAACAATTCGACAAACCAAACACAACCTTTAGAGCTGGTTAACTCAGTTAAATCAATTCTAAAAGACGGGTTCCTATTTTTTCTACGATTGGCACAACGAGTGCATTCCCCATTGTGAAATATCTGAACTTTTCGGGCATTCCGGTATTTGTCCAGTTGTCTGCAAAACCGTTTAATCGTTCACATTCGACAGGTGTTAAGAGACGAAGTCTGCCAGTTGCCGCATCCTCAATGACATGAGTGCTTCTATTTACACTAGATTCACTTGTAAGCATTGTGCGCGCAGGTCGGTCAAGATGGTCAGGGAAACATAAAGCACCTTCGCTAAAAAAATATGGTTCACCATTTGGACGCACGCGCGGTATCTTCTTCGACCCTTTTAGAAACTTCCACTTCTCAAGTGAGCCGTTGAGGAAGAATCTTTCATCTACAGGTTCCGTGTGGCGAATTTCGCCTAGCGTCACAGGTTGTGTGTCCACTGGAACAACTTCATTTGAGATGATGTGTCCGTCTATCATAATCCCGGAGTTATAGAAAGAGGCGGAAAAGTTATTTGAAATTTCAGTTAAGTCGTTGTATTTGCTTGAATCTATTTGGGTCTTTGTAAACTTCTTTGTATTAACATTATCCTGCACTGGAAAAATTGACGAGAAGAAACCATTGCTGTATAATCGAGAGTGAAGTTGTAAACGGCTTTTAGTTTTAACAGCTTGAGCCATCTCGTGATAAATTCCTGTAGAATTTTTGAATGCAGTAATATAAATGCGTCGACGTCTTTGAGCGTGTCCATAGTCTGCAGCATTAATTATCCGCCATTCTACAGCGTACCCTAAATCGTGTAAACATCTAAGTATGACGGCAAAGTCGCGACCTCTTTGTGACGCAGGTGACTTTAACAAACGATCTACATTTTCAAGGACGACAAAGCTAGGTTGGCGCTCTGTGAGTACGTCTTGTATATGCCACCATAATACGCCCTTTTTACCTTCAATACCTTGTGCGCCGGTTTTGGCAACAGAATAGTCTTGGCATGGAAAACCACCGACAAGAAGGTCGTGATACGGCACATTATGCTTTTCAGTAGCGATATCATTATTAACGTGCGTTGGAATAGCACCAAAATGAGAAACGTAACAATCATAGGCATGCTGTGCCTTTCTGTCAGGTTCCCATTGGTTTGCCCATATAGTATCGTAGCGGTTTGAACTTTTTTCGAGACCGACGCGAAAACCACCGACACCAGCGAAGAGCTCGGCGACTTTAATTTTGTTATTTGTCATTTTAATCACCATTTTGGATTATACCATAGGTTTTGAAAATGATCAAGGGGTATTAAGGAATTTTGCGGCAACAAATTTAAAATTTAAAAATATCAGATTAATTGCACTTCGCTATGGGCAAGGACGTAAAAGGAGGCACATGTGCCAAAACATGAATTCAAATTTGTAGATTTAGTCAATCTCCTTGAAAAAGCAAAGGGGCAAACTTTGGGTGAGGCTGATGTCAATAACGTATTTTATAAAACAATCTCCAATCCAAAAGTCACAGGTATCGCTGGAGATGTTGTTGAGCAGTCTATTTTGAAATACCCTCCTGACAATAAGCAAGATGTTGACCTTGTTGTTGATGGTGTAGACACAGAATTAAAGACTACTGGTTTGAAAAGAGTAAAGAGAGGAGACTTCGCATTTGACGCTAAGGAACCTGTTAGCGTAACGGCTGTAAGTCCGGAAAAAATAGTTGATGAAGAGTTTGATTATTCTAAGTTGTGGCACAAATTAGAAAACATACTATTTGTGTACTATTTATACGATTCAGACAAAACCGTTCCCGCAGCAGAATATGCTAGTTTTCCTATTCAAGATTACCAGTTTCATAAATTTAGTGACGATGACAAGAGGATACTTCAAAATGATTGGGAGATTGTCAGGGATTTTATTCGCAAAGTAAATTCTGAGGAAGAAAATCCATTGTCAAGATATCCGGAAATATCAAAATTAAGAGAAAAAATGATGTTTATGGACACTGCACCGAAGTATCCAAACCTGCCTCGTTTTCGATTGCGACGTTCAGTTGTCAGCACAATAATAAAGGAACACTTCGGCAAAGATTTCGAACTACTTCAAGGAAGCAACAAGTTTTGTAGTTATGAAGAACTTTACAAAATACTGCGTGACTTCGCAAAGAATCAAAAAGGGAAAAACATAACGCATATTGCACAAAGTTTAAATATAGTCTTAAAAAGAAACCTTAGCGGCGTTGTTAATAAATCTGTTGCAGAGCGTGTGTTAACAGCTGCCTTTGGTGCTGAGTCTGGAAAACTGAGAGATATAGAAGTTTTTGCTAAAATTGGTATAATTCCCAAAACAATAACTCTATCTTCAAAAGGATTCAGAACCGAAGACACAAAGTTGGATGCAATAGATTTTGTTGAATGGGCTGATATGAGCATTAAATTTGAAGAATCAAGTGTTTACAACTATTTTGCGAACCATTCAATGCTATTCTCTGTATTCCAAGAGCCGCACGCAAAGTCGCCATTAGAAGAAAATGTTTTTCTTGGATTCAAACGTCTAAGTTTTGACGATGAATTCATATATAAACACGTAAAGCCGACGTGGGATAGGGTCAGAGAGTTAGTAAATAACAATGAACTTACGGTAGGTGAAAAACTTACTAAGTATGGAGACTCCATAGTAAACAAGTCTGGTACGAGAATGGAAGCAACAAATTTTCCTAAATCTAAGGATTATGTCGTTTTCATAAGAGGGTCAGCACAGGACTCGACTAAAAAAACCTATACAATAAACGGATTAAACATGTACCCGCAACAATTTTGGATTAAAGGGAAAGTTTTAGTAGAAATGCTTTCAAAGATTGAGTTTATTTAATCCTAATCGTTATCTATTTTAAAACAGCTCGTAGCATGGACTGCTGTCAGTGGAACACACGGAAGTGATAACCTACAAGACCGGTGTCATGGGTGTCAATCACGATTCTGTGCGACCTAGAGCAACACATTCTAACTGGGGGCGGTCTGCATCTCTACAGCTTTATATGCGGACAGTGCGCCGGTCTGACGCACAGGAAATGCAATAATCAAAAATCAAAGCGCACCCAATTTGCCCTGCGATGCCAGCCTCTGCCCTGCATTTCCGCACATTAAGCCGCAATCTCCGGCGAGCTTTAACGCTGGTTGGAGCTCTCAGGCTCACATAAGCGGCAAGAGGGTAGGTAAATAAAGGGGTTTCTTTGTTTTTTTGAGAATAATGCCAATAAAAACCAATTTGTCCGCTATTAAGGTTTTTGTTGGCAACAAAACACACGAAAAGAGCCGAAAACCCTTGCAATTGCAAGGGTTTTCGGGCAAATTGTGGCGGAGAGGGTGGGATTCGAACCCACGTGGGCTTGCACCCTAACGGTTTTCAAGACCGCCCCGTTATGACCACTTCGGTACCTCTCCATATGAGCGTTTATTCAACGCTCAGACATTATACTAGATGTTTACAAAATAAGCAATGAAAATTTTTCATCAAACAAAAATCTCTGAAGCTATAGCAGCGCATTTGCGATTTTTGCAGTATCCCATGCGAGCTTATGCAACTCTTGTCGGTGTGTTTCCATAGCATGAGCATAAGACGAAGAGCCGCTTTCTGTCTCAACATGTAAAGCATCCATCATGCTTATCGCTTTTTGAACATTAAAGTCATCAAACGACAAACAGAATCTGCTGAGCCCCATTTTTTCCATGAAAGCATCGACTTTAGGATCATATGAAAGCCCCACCATAGGCGTGCCGACGGCCATTGCACAAATAAGCCCATGAAGCCGCATTGAAAAAACATTGTCGGCAATTGCGGTTAGAGCCAAAAACTCATGCGCACTCAGACATCGTTCTATCAAAATGGCTTCAGCTTCCATTTTTTGGCGAAGCAAAGCGCTTGCGTTTACATCCTGTGGGAAATGGGCCGGAACTAACAAAATGTTCCAACCATTTGCCGCTTGAGCATCTAAAAATTTTGCAATAGGCTCAAAATGACGATCATCCTTCCAATTTCTGACAGATACAAATAACAGTGGCGCTTTCTTTTTTCCGTCTTGAGTGTTTAACCCCAGCTCGCAGGTCAGCGAATGTATAAGATCAGGACTGACATGGTCACGGTTAAGCGCCAGAACTGGGTCGCAAGTGACATTTAAGTTTTTGGTGACACCTATCTCCGAAAGCAGCGCAGCCGACCCCTCATCCCTGAGTGTTATGGCATGACAGCGATTGAACACTTTTGATGTCTTCTCGCGGTTTTTTTGAGTGATAATCGGCCCTACGCCCTGGCTGTAGATTATGACTTTTTTTTGCATCAGTAGTGCAAGCCTGATGATGCCTAAATAATAACTCGGACTTCTTACACTGGTGACATCCTGGATTAGTGAGCCCCCACCGCTTATAAGCAAATGAGCCCTAAGTAACGCGATCTTGATTGCGACCAAATTCCAACGATTGACAGCATCAACACCATAGACAGCACGGGTTTTTTCAGGGTTTCCGGAAAGCACAGTGATTTTGACATCAGGCCGAAGCGTTCTCAGGCAATGGATGATTGACATAAGCACCGCTTCATCACCGCAATTATCATAGCCATAATAACCGCTTATGACGATTTTTGGGTTGCTCTTTGACCTACTCATAGTCTTCATCTCCAACTACATAATTACATGCAAAGTGCGGTAATCTCCGCTCTTACGTAAGAAACCAAAGTCTTCACTTTATGCCAAATCTAAAACAGATACTGTCCCGGAACAATCCGGCTATTTTGAAACTTATGCGCCGGTCTGATTCAGTCTATGCAGTACTCTAATTTTTTTGAAAATAAGCTCCAATATGATAATTAAAACTACACCAACCGCAATACCCATCCACAACCCATGGAGGGAACGCTCCAGAGAAATAAGAACCGGAGTGTGCAGGTGAGCATAGGTGTTCATAAGCGATGCTTGACCGAGAACACCAGCAATCAGAAGCGGGAACATGTTAAATTTATAACCGAAGTACAGCATAACAAGCATTAGCGGATGGCCTATCAAAAACTCTGATGTTCTTGGGCGTACACCCAAAATATTGTGTAGAAGTTGTCTGAATCTAAGCTCGATATCCAGCACGGCATCAGGATTTTCATTACCTGTACGCATAAAGAACAAGGCGAGAGCGGCGAGCATAATAAGGCTTAGTGCAAGTTGCCAAACCTTTACATGGCTCTTCACTGTGCCATTAATAAGACCGAACCAATCTTCCTCACGTACCCAGAGTATAAAAGGAACAAGAGCCAGAGGTATGAGTTGGGCAATATTAACACCAATGAAAGTATCAAGCTTAACCATAAAAACAGGCTCAGACAAAAGCGCCGACATGATAAAAGCGCCGGATAAAGTGAGGGCGGACATAATAAGCAGGTGAGTTATAGCACGAAGTGTGCTCTTTGTTTCGCAAACAGCAGAGCCGTCAGCTCTCATTATGTTTTTTCTAAATGGTGGCCAGTTGTCACGGTTTAACAGGACTAATATGATGCCAAGCGTAGGTAGAACTATTGCAGCGGCAAGTGCAAAGAGTTTTCGTATAAAAGCAGGGGCAAAAAACAGACCCAAAGTCCAAACAGCAAAAGCAAAGAGCATTAGAAGAACAAATGGAATCTGCCATTTTTTCCTGGCAAAAAACGGTTCTGCCACCAATGCAAGAAGCCAACCACCGGCAGAAATTATACCTACCCCGATTATTAAAAATGCAACAAATGGAATTGAGAAATTTGGAAGTGGTTCGGGTATGCCGACAGTCAGACCGTTTCTTTCAAGTTCTGCATGTACAAACTCTATAAGCTCCAGATTTCTGTCCATTGATGCGGCTGGACTCATAAGCCCCATAAAACGCAAGTAAATAAAGCTGATGTTTCGTTCTGTTGCGGCAAGAGAGAAACGGTCGGCGGCGTCTTGTACATTTCGGTAGTGATTAAGTTCATTTTCGGCAATTGCGTGGACACGCATAAAGCCATTATCAAGACGTGTTGCGATTCCACCAAGACCTATCTGAGTGAAAAATTCAAATGATACAATAGGCTTGCCAAGTGTTCCAACATATTGAGCTAACTTATCTTGAATGTCAGGGTCATCACCGCCGCCGGGCATTGTTGAATCATTAAATCCAATTGCAATCATATTTGGAATTTTGGAAAGCCATGTCATTTTTGCCGAAAGACTTTCATCTGTTACAGGATCCCATGTGCGAATACGCGGGATGATGTGAAAGCCTATCTCAGCGGCCTGTTCAAGCTGAGCTAAGGGGAAGCCTAAACCAAGATTACCTCTTTCGACCGAGTGCATTCTTGTTCCTATGACCATGTAATCAAGAAACTCAAAAGATGTGGGATAACGCTCTTTAGCGGCAAGTTGAGTGAAAATTTGATCGAAAACGAGCGGGTCTCTTGTAAAGATATATGTTCCGTCAGGATTAATCTGATCTATGAGCGCATGGACGGAATCATCATTCATAGTTTCGAGCTGAAATTTGAATTGGCCGCCGCCAATAGAAATTATATCTCCGGCAATTTCCCAATCGGCAAGGATTCTCTCTCGTATAACAATTCCGGTAGCTCCTGCGGTGTATGCCTTGCGCATCATGTCATAAAGTTCCATGTCATGAGTTGCGTTAGCTATGCGCCAAAGCTCATCATAATCAACAAAGAGGCCTACGGTTGTATCTTCAAGCTCAACCGATGCTCTGAGACCAAAATTAACCCATAATGCGCAAATCAGAGCCGCAATGAGCAGGACAACAGCTATCCATTTAAGAAAGGATGGCCTGTTTGCTCCTGTTTGAAGTCTATTATCGCTCATATGTTCTCTCAACTTTCCTCTGTATTTGAACACAGTTTAACACGGGTTTTATCGAAATACAATATATTTTTATCGTTTTTCGATAAAACATTTTCTGCGTTTACGCAAAATCGAATATTTAGGCGCAAAAACCGGAAGTTTCATTCTCAGTTCCATCATTGCTTGCGCAGTGGAATCAATCTCCTGATCTTTCTTGTTGCGAATGCAGTCAGCAACAAAGGAAACAGGCTCATTGTTAGGAGTTAAAAGTTCAATTGTATCTCCTTTGAAGAACTTATTGCGTTGGGTCAATACAGCATTACCCTCATCATCACATTCCTCAACAACAGCAACAACGTCACAATCAGTCCTGTACATCGAATCACCATGATACTGACCCGGCCCTTCTGCGTCGAAGTAAAATCCGGTCGAGTATTCACGATGACTGACTTTATTTACTTCGTTGCGCCAGACATCAGGCAAAGGCACCCCGGCGACAGCCGAATCAATAGCCTTTCGGTAGGCATTGGTTATCACAGCGGCATAGTAGGCCGATTTCATCCGGCCTTCAATTTTAATGCTGGAAATACCTGCGTCTATCATGGCACTGATATGATCGATCATGCACAAATCGCGAGAATTCATTATATATGTCCCATTGTCTTCAGTGATATCAAAATATGCTCCGGGACGGGTGCTTTCAACGAGGCTGTATTTCCATCGGCAAGGTTGTGCGCATTCACCCCGATTGGCATCTCGAGATGTGAGATAATTTGAAATAAGGCAGCGTCCTGAAATGGCAACACACATAGCGCCGTGGGCAAAAGCTTCAAGTTCGAGTTCTGGCGGTGTGTTTTCGCGGATTTTAGCTATCTCATAAAGCGGAAGTTCTCTAGCTAAAATGACTCTGGATGCACCCATGTCATACAATGCCTTAGCGCTTTCAAAGTTAAAAACACCGGCTTGTGTGCTTATATGGATATCGACAGAGGGGGCGTACTTTCGGGCAAGCGCCAGAGCGCCGATGTCAGACACAATCACTGCATCTGCACCGGCATCTGATATTTCTTCAAGGAATTTTGGAAGACAACGCACGTCCTCATTGTTGAGGACGCTGTTGCATGTAATATATGTTTTTGCACCATGATTATGACAGAGATTTACCGCTTCGGCCAACTCATCGGAGCCAAAGTTTCCGGCAGATGCGCGGAGGCCAAAACGCAAGCCGCCAAGGTAGACAGCGTCAGCGCCGTAGGTTAGAGCCATGATGAGTTGTTCAAAATCCCGTGCAGGAGACAGAAGTTCAGGGTTAGTCATTAAATGCTACCTAATTCTTAAAATAATAATAGATGCAGCCGCCGTTAGGCGATGGGGCTTGATTCCCGGCAGCTTAAAATGCGAAGTGCAAAAATAGTCGAGAGATGTTTATGCGGATGTTTTTATTTTTGCCTTACTATTGCTTACCACCATCTGCCAAACAGCTCGCTACGTACAAAGGCTCTGTGCTCATCATAGGTTCTAAAGAATCTGTGTGTACCGTCTACATGAAGGGCATAGAAGTATTCATTAGTTTCAAGCGGATAGAGTGCGGCACGAATGGAGGCAATGCCAGGATTTGCGATTGGCCCCGGCGGAAGCCCAGGATTTGTGTAGGTGTTAAACGGATGGTCCAAATTTGTGGTGGCTGGGATATCTGTTCCTTGAACCGCATAATCCAAGGTTGCATCGATTTGTAAGAATGGAAAATCTCTTGTGTTATTAAGTCTGTTATATATAACAGCGGCGACTCTTGGGCGTTCCTCATCATTTGCTGCCTCACGCTCTATCATCGCAGCGACATTGATGATATCGTGGATAGACATGTTCATTTCAGCAGCGCGTGCGACAAATTCGTCCGTGAATCTTCTGTCAAACTCACGCAAAAATCTGTTGATGACGACAACCGGAGAAGAAGCTACGAAAAAGTTGTATGTTTCTGGGAATAGAAATCCTTCAAGTCTCAGTCTGTCGCCAATGGTTTCTTCATCCAAGAAGTGGAAGTTGAAGTTGTGGTTCGTGGCAGCTTCCCACAAATCGTCTGCGGAATGTACAATGCCATAATCGGCAAGCAAATTGAAAATTTGCATCATGGTGAACCCTTCGGGGATGGTTACTCTTCGCTCAACCCGTACACCGGCGCGTGCAGTCATGCCTTGTACTAAAGCTCTGTAATCAAAGCTTTTGTTAAGAATGAATTGTCCGGCGGTGATTCGCTCTTCCGCATTAGAGAAGTTAGCATAGGCATTGAAGAGGAATCGGTGTCTTATCAGACCGGCATCATAAAGCAAATCAGTAACTTCTGACATTTCAAATCCCGGCGGAATGGTTATGTTAACATCCTCATCCTCAGAGCCGAAACCAAGGACATCTACTGCAAACAGCCACAAAATAGATGCAAACACCAAGCTGATGCATATTATAAAAGCTGCATATAGTATTCCGCCGATGCAACCGGTGCGCCTTTCACGCCTCAGCCTTAAAGGCTTCTCTTCGGGAACATCCTGGTACTCGCCGTCGAAATCAAAGTTTACTTCAAAATCATCGTCACCGGTATCCAGCTCCGGTTCCGGTTGCTCGCGATGTTTTGAAACCTTACCGTTGGGGGATATATCGAAATCACGAACCTTGCCGGTATCGGTAGGGGTGGATATTTTTCCGCTTTGAGAAATATCGTATGAGTGAGCCTCAACTTTTTCGTTTGCTATTGGTGGAGCTGGCTTTCTGCCTTGCGCAGGCTGCATAGGCTTTCCGGTTTGTGCAGGCGGCATAGGTCTTTTTTTGACTGGCATAGGTGAATTGCCACTTTGCTGCGTGGGTGCGCTTATTTGAGTTTGTTCCGGCTTTTTTGAAGCAGCAGGTGTGCCAGCACTGCCGGAGCCGTTGTTTGCATCCTTTTTAGGCATGGAAGAAACAGCCTGTCTTGGCCGTGCCGGTACAAGCTTTTTAGCAGTAGGGGCTGGACTGGGACTGTCTGCTATCAATCTTTTTATTTCTTCAAGTTCGTCATCAACATTATTGTGCAAAAACTTGTTCCTCCGTGACTAAGCAATCAACTGCGACATCATGCGGTGCTCTCGGAACTTCGTCCCTGAGTAGCCGATGCCTGGTAATGCCAACTGTGTATGCATTGATACCGTCTAAGTATCTATCATAATACCCGCCACCGTAACCCAGACGATATCTGGCTTTGTCGAATATAAGTGCGGGAACTATTATCAAATCCAACTTATCCCGTTCGATTATAGGGGATGATTCAGGTGGAGCGGGAATGCCCAACAGGGCAGGTTTTAATTCATTCAAACTCCTGACATGATGTGCTTGCATGATTCCTTTTTTTAAACAAAAAGGGAACGCAACATTCTTGCCGGCGGCTAAAGCGGCCTTTGCCAGCGCAAGTGTGTCAGGTTCGTTTCCAATGCTGCAATAGAGCATGATGCTTTTTGCGGCGGTGAATTCTTTTAGAGATAGTACGTGAGTTAAGATGCCTTTGTCCGACAGGGTGATGTAATCGTCAGGCAAAGCAGCAATTTCTTCTGCTACAAGCTTCCTTAATTCTGTTTTTTGTGTTGCAATATTCATAGTATCTTCTTCTTGTTTCAAAGTTGTAAAATAGGGGAGAGGCAGCGTGAAGTGGGTGTTTACAATTCCAATACACGCAAAACCTCACGGTGTATTTCTTCCTCACTGTGTTCATGCTCGCCAGAAAAACAATTGACTTTGATCCATCCAAAATAGTCTGCGGCCTGTCTGCCGCTTTGTGCGCTGAGCGCAAGGTAGTTTAAATCCTGCTCATGGATGTCGCCTTTTGTACCGGTTTCTGTCTGCCTGCGCGCAAGTCGCTTTGCAGATTGCTCTGCTTCGATATCCATGTATATCACATTGTCGGGCTTGGGCAAACCGACTAACTCAAACTCATAGGAATATAACCAGCGGAAAAAGTTTTCGCGTGCGACAGAGGACAGTTTTGCGCCCTGGTGTATCGCATTGCTTGTGGTGTATCTGTCGGTTAGGACAAACCCACCGTCTTCATAGTACGCTTTCCAATCCTGAAGATATGATGCGATTCTGTCAACTGTAAAAAACGATGATGCGGCATAAGGATTCACTGAGTCCGGGTCATTACCGAATGCACCGCCTAGATACATCTTTATAAGCTCGGAAGAGGGTTTGTCATATCGTGGAAAGCGCAAACGGCGAAACGCTTTGCCTTCGCTTTTAAGATGAGCACACAGCAAGTCAAACTGTGTTGACTTTCCACTTCCATCAATACCTTCAAAAACAATTAGTTTACCTTGCAATTCCGACTCTCCTCAACATAACAAATAAAACAAATAGTGGTAAACTCAGACTACGTTTGAGCCGTTGAGGCTCTTTTATGATTCTATACAACCACTCTAGTCCTAACTTTTGGAAAAAAACAGGCGCTCGTTTAACATTGCCAGCAAAAACATCAAGGGAACCGCCAAGCCCTGCACAAAGCGGTACATTCAAACGAGAAATGTTTTCCGAAATCCACAATTCTTGTTTTGGTGCACCTAAGCACACCATCAAGAAATCAGGGTTTGCTGCGTTTATCTTGGCGGCAAGTGCCACGCTGTCGGTGAAGTAGCCGTCAGATACGCCTGCAATAGCAAGCCCCGGATACATAAGGGTAAGTTCTGCACCGGCCTTGTCGGCAACGCCTGGTTTTGCACCGAGCAAAAACACACTTCCCTTTGTCTTTGCAAGCACTGCAAATAGAGCAGACGCAAAATCTATACCGGGAACTCTGCCGCTGTGCAGTGGGGTTCCGAGTATCTTAGCGCCAAGAATTATTCCGATTCCGTCGGGTAGCACCAAATCGGCATTGTTGATGATGTCACGCAAAGCCTCGTTTTTACGGCATAACCAGACGATTTCTGGGTTTGGGGTGACACAATAAGCCTTTTCGCGCTTTGATATTATTTCAAGAGCATTTTGGATTGCTTGCTCCATGGATATGTCGTTAAACCCTACACCAAGAATATTAACTCTCATAAAATCTCATCGTCTCTTGTCCCTTCGGAATTGTGGATTATTTGTTGTCAATCGCCATCAGCCTGTCATCGTCTTAAATTCTGCTTTGTCTCTTGCCAAACCATCTTGCTGCATCAGGCTTTCCAGCACGTTGATATCCGCTTCGATATCCATTGCGTCCGCTGTGAAGAGTTGGTCAAGTTGCTGCTCGTATCCGGTAGCAAGTGTATCCAGAATGCGGCCAATATTCTCTTTGGCAGTCATGATATTTTCACCTTTAACACCTTGCTTTTCAAGTATAGAATATGAGCGAATAAGTTTCATGGTAGTCGGCAGATAATAGCTTTCAAATCGCCGGATTTGCTTTTTTTTCTCGGGATGTTCTTCGACAATACGGAAAATTTTAGCCGTCAACTCTTCAATTTTATTTATTTTTCTAGAAATTGTGATATCGGCGACGGATAAGTTAAGTTCGTGCAGTTCTGATATTGTGGACATATATTGATTTTCCGGGACTTCCTCTGTTTGAGATATATCATCAAAGGGCGAAACGGATTTTCTCATGTTGTTTGCGGTATCGTTGCACAAGACTAGGCTGTCGAGCTCATTGTCGATATATGCATCGGCATCAAAATATCCTTCATTGACCATGGTCTGTATATCACGCCTGACTTTCCTGATGGAAACACCACTTGTTTGTGCAATATCAGACATAGGAATTACATCGCGCCCATGGATGAATGCATAATAATTCTTGTAGCGCCCAAGTCTTTTTGTGACAATGTTTCTTGAGAAAAGAGATATGAAACCACCAGCAAAGTAAAACACACCTAGCCAGAACTCAGGCCAACGTGTCAAAATGCCACCGCCCCAAATATCTGTGGCGGCACTGACCATTGTGTTGGCACCGATAATAAACAACGCAATTGCTATAAGCAGCAAAACAATGGAAATAACTTTGCCGGACTTATTACTCAGCTGATTGCTTTCTTTTGTTTTTTTCGGCTTCACGGTCTGCTTTGTGACATTTTTTGATTTTGCAGCTTGCTCTGTGGTCTTTTTTTCTGAATAAGTCTTGTATTCTGATTGATCCAGTGAACCGGCAACCTGGCTTAGAAGCTCCTGTGCAGCAACAGATGCCTGAGTAATGGCATTTTGCGCTGTGGTTGAGGCCTGATTTATTGCCTGGTGGGCAGTCTTTGAAGCTTGGGATACAACATGTTCGGTGGTGTCTTTAGCCTGCTTTGTTGTGCTGCGCGTTTGGCCTGCTGTCGTTGAATTTTTTTGCGATGAATTTGTTGAGGGCTTGGCGTAACTGCGCATTTTAAGTATAAGAAGAATCAAACCTATGGGTGGAAAAGCGAACATCAAAATAAAAATGATGACCCAAGACATGACCTCTCCACTTTGATCGGTATTATTAGAATTGTTTTTGTTGTTTTTGTTCATTTCTGTTACCTTGTTGCGCTACCAAATATCATTCAAAACAGAGTATATCAGAATAACGTCGAATTGTGAAGAGTCAAGTTATTAAAGGATTGTTTGTATGAGATTAAAATTTTTTAGGACAGGTGTGTGGAGTTGTTTTCGAAAAGTTTGCACTTGACACAAAAGTGTGTTGTCGTTCGCTGGAATGACCTTCTCTGCAAATACCGAGTCAATTTTTAGTTGCACATTTCGCATTTCTGTTACAGCCCATTTTGGGGTTGACAAAGGCTTTTTGTTATGTTACCATATGACCATAATGAGCATTTGGTCATATGGACAAGGTGGGGGGGGAGCGTGCGCGATGCCAAAATTTAATGACACGGAAAGAGCCATCATACAAGAAGCGTTGCTCACCAAAGGAGAACAACTCTTCATCCGGTACGGGCTTAAAAAAGTTACGGTCGATGACTTAGTAAATGAAGCTGGAATTGCAAAAGGTTCTTTTTATGCTTTCTACAAAAGCAAAGAACATTTGTACACGGAGATTCTGTTTGACATACAAAATAGGGTGCTGGCAGACACCGCCGTATTTTTAGAAGAGCATAAATCCCTGCCACCAAAAGAGCTTGTGAAAAAGCTAACCGTTTGGTCGTTTGACGGAATAGAGAAGTACCCGATACTTTTGCAACAGGACTTGGAGTTGATGACGTATCTTGTGCGCAAGCTCCCTAAAGAAATTTTAGATACGTATCCCGATCTTGATGTGCAAATGACAAAAATGCTGGCGGAGCAAGGTGTTAAGTTCAAATGTGGAGTAGAGGTCGCCGGGAGCGTTTCTCAAACGCTGTCGATTGTATTTGCGCATTTAATGGGTAGTAAAGACAAAAACGCCAAGGCCGTTATGGAAATATATATAGACGGCATAGTCAATGAAATTGTGGAGGAATGAGCACGTTGGTAAATTTGAAAAAGATAGAGGGGAAAAATAATGAGTAATTTATTTTCAAACAAATTCATCTCTGATGAAAAGAATTTTGCACTATTGCAAGAGACGATGTGGGGGCCGAATGCAACACGGCAATCCGAGGAATTGGCCTCGTATTTTACAATCACAAAGGATATGAAAATCCTTGATTTAGGTTCTGGAATGGGCTTGTCAGCGTTGTATTTGGTACAAGCATATGGAGCAGAAGTTTTTGCCACCGATTTATTTGCTGACCCGACCGAAAATTATGAGCGATTCAAATCGCTGGGCATTGCGGATAAAATCATCCCGATGTTGCTAGATGCAACACAGCCGTTGCCGTTTGCAAAGCATTATTTCGATGTGATTTTTTCTGTGGGTGCGTACAATATGTTTGGCGATAATGAGGAAATGCTGCCGAAGTTGATTCCGTATGTGAAAAAAGGCGGTTATATCGCAGTCTCATTTCCGGGATTAAAGTATGATTTTGGTCACAATGTTCCATCTGAAATGCAACCGTTTTGGGATGTTCCAGAGGTTGCAAGATACGTCCGAGGTCTTCAGTGGTGGAAGGATTTGTTTTATAAGGCAGAGGGCATCGAGATTATACATGTCGGCGAACAAGCTTGCCACGATATAGCTTGGCAAGAATACCTTGCAAGCCGCAACCCTGATGTTGAAGAAGAAAAATGGGATTTGGATATGATGACGGCAGAAGATGGAAAGTATTTTAATACAATCCAATTGATTGCCAAAGTTATCTGAGCATAGATAGTCTCTCAATACAGTGTCACGACTTTGCGATATCATACGCAATAGTCGTGACCTTTTATATGTACAAGTACATCAAAATGTAATATAATGATTCATTATATAGGATTTACCCGAAAAGGAGATATGCTATGTCTAAAGGGATAGTAATAGGAGCATCAATAGGCAACTGTGTGCATGTTGCAGGCGCCGCACATTTTCTGAGCCTTGCTGAGGACGAAGGTTATCAGGCGATATTTCTCGGGCCTGCGGTGTGTGTTGACATGGTGCTGGAAAGCATTGAAAAAAATAAACCAACGATGGTAACGCTTGGGTACAGGTTGACTCCGGAAAACGGAGTGACAATTGTGCGCGAGCTCATTGAAAAGAGTTCGAAATTGACACATAAACCAATCTGGATATTTGGGGGCACGGCACCGGTTGCGGAAAAAGTCCGAGCACTCGGATTTTTTGATGTTATTTTTGACGGAACAGACGATATAGACGACAGTATTACATTTTTGCGCACAGGACAACTGCCTGACAAAAGCGGTGCAGAACTATTTGCCGCAGACCTGACCGGGCGGCTTGCGCAAAAACACCCATACCCACTACTGCGGCATCACTTCGGATTGCCGTCTTATGAGGAAACCTGCGAGGGCATTGCAGAAATTGCAGAATCCAGAGTGCTTGATGTAATCTCGCTTGGAATTGATCAAAATACCCAGCAGTTTTTCTTTCACCCTGAAAATCGAAAACCCGAAATGGATGGTGCAGGCGGTGTTCCTGTCTATGACGCGCAAGGTTTCTCACGCCTCAAAGAAGCATCTTTGCGCGGAAATTTTCCTTTAATGCGCTGCTATAGCGGAACTGCGGATGTTATCCCATTGGCTGAGGTATTAAATGAAACAATAGCTAATGCATGGTGTGCTGTGCCGCTTTGCTGGTACAACGAGCTTGATGGCAGGGGAGATCGTCCGCTCAGAACCTCCATGGAGGAAGCTCAGGAGCTTATCGCATTTCACGGTAAACGTGGGATTCCTGTCGAGCTTAACGAGCCCCATCACTGGGGGCTGAGGGATGCGCACGACACGATTTCCGTTGCAGCCGCATACATCAGCGCATATAATGCAAAAAAATACGGCGTGAAGGACTATATATCACAATATATGTTCAATATACCCAATGCCCTGAGCTTCTCAATGGATCTTGCCAAAGTGTTGGCTCAGATAGAACTCTCAGAATCCCTAGCCGACAAAGATTTTAGGGTATACAGACAAACACGAGCTGGGCTGCCGTTTCTCAGTGGCGATGATGCGATTGCAAAAGGGCAATTAGCAGCATCGACAGCGCTTCAAATGAATGTCAGGCCTCATATAATACATGTTGTTGGTTATAGCGAGGCGCTTCATGCAGCGACACCTGAGGTCATAATAGAGAGCTGCAAAATAGTTCGCGGTGTTGTCCGTTCGACACTTTCGGGCAATGCAGAGTCGTTACACGAACCCAAAATAAGAGAGCGGCGTGAAGAGCTTTTGAGCGAAGCAAACTACTTGCTTGATTTTATACGAGACGAATATTCCTCCATCAGCGACGACCCGATAGGTGACGCTGCGGTTATTTCAGATTGCATTAAGCGTGGAATCCTTGATGCACCGCATA
This sequence comes from Oscillospiraceae bacterium, assembly GCA_009781855.1. GTDB lineage: Bacteria > Bacillota > Clostridia > Oscillospirales > Oscillospiraceae > WRMH01. The sequence continues at coordinate 55,124 of WQUY01000002.1, forward strand.
TAGTCAAAACAGGTGAATTTCGCGGAAATTTGCAAACACGCATCAAAGACGGAAAATGTCTTGCGTGGGATGGTAAAGCAGGCCGCACCATAGATGAAAGAACGAGACTGGAGCAATTGACAGGAAAAGCCATGCGCTCGTCATTACGGGCTTGAGTATTAAATAGGGGGAAATGAAATGGGCAAGAACAACAAAAAAATTGCAGTAATCAGCTCAGGCAACGGCGGGCAATCAATGGTTGCGTATTTTAAATATCTGGGATACGAAACGGCGCTTTATGCCAGAGAAGCCGAACGCGTTGACATGTTTCCGGATAATCGCTTTGTAATCAGCGGAGAAGTTGAGGCCGAAGTTGATATAGACCTTATAAGCGCGGACATGGGCGAAGTCGTGAAAGACGCATATCTGATTATGGTGACAACCCCGGCACAATATCACCCAATCGTAGCCAGAGCGATGGCACCGCACCTAGTCAGTGGGCAGGCAGTAGTACTCAACCCCGGACGCACATTCGGAACCCTTGCGTTTTCAAAAGTTTTGTCGGAATGTGGCAATAAAGCGGAGATAATGCTCGGCGAGACGGACACTTTTGCATTCACTTGCCGTTGTCCGGAGCTGCGCAAACCGGAGATTTATAAAATAAAAGACAGTGTACGCCTTGCCGCTCACGATAATGCTTATGCTGACCGTCTGCTGGACATCCTCAGGGAGATATTCCCGATGTTTAGTCTTGCTGAAAGCATTCTTTACACAGGCTTTTCGAACATTGGCATGATATTTCACCCAATGCCGATACTTATGAATATTACACGCGTCGAAGCAAAAGAAGACTTCAAATTCTACATGCAAGGAATCTCTCAACTTGTGGCCGGGCTACTTGAAAAAATGGACGTAGAACGCGTGTCGGTTGCCAAAGCGTATGGGGTGTCCGTTCCGACAGCACGGCAATGGTTGGCAGAAGCCTATGGCTCACGAGGCAATTCATTGTTTGAGCAGATACAAAATACCGATGCATATAAAACAGTCCTCGCACCGACAGATATCGACACGAGGTATATTTTTGAGGACATTATAACAGGCTGTGTTCCGACCAGTTGCGCTGGTAAAGCCGCAGGTGTAGAAACCGAGGTTCTGGATACACTCATTAAGTGGGCGTCGATTCTTTATGGCAGAGATTTCCGTGCCGAAGGCCGAAACGAAACATTAATCGACTTCAAGCAGTTTTTGAGTAAAAACTAAATAAACCTTTTGGTTGGATTTAATCAGTGTCTGCACGAGCTACTCTAATCTCAACCAAGGGATGTCCAGTTGACCGTCCACATAATAGCCTTCCAATAAAAAAAACAGCAACAGAAACAAAACCACAACTGCGACCACCACAGAAACTATGGTTCCCAGGATGATTCTGAGTAATCTTCGATTACTGTATGTTTTTGGTACATACCGTTTGCCCACGTTTCAAAAGCTCCATTTCATTATAAACCGCATCAATGTTTCGTTGCATCAACACCTCGCTGCATCAAGTTCGGTCAACATACCGACTCTGCGGGCATGTCTGTCTCCATCGAAGCCTGAGTTTAGGAACACTTCGATTATTCCCAGCGCTGTGTTTGCACTGAGTACGCGAGCGCCAAGGCAGAGCACGTTTGCGTCATTGTGATTGCGTGCCATCTGAGCCATAAAGTTATCGAAGCATAACGCGGCTCTGATGCCCGGTATCTTATTTGCCGCGACGGACATGCCTATGCCGGTACCGCATATGAAAATCCCGCGTGCACAGTCACCGAGTACGATTGATTGCCCAGCAAGGACTGCATACTCGGGATAATCGACGCTTTCAGACGAGAAAGTTCCAAAATCCTTGTATTTGAAACCGGCATTGTCAAGATATGCCTTGACTTTGCCCATAAGTTCAAACCCACCGTGGTCACAAGCTAAAGCAATCATTTTCATTCGCTCCTTAAAAATAGCAATCAAACAAAACACCCACTGAGGGCGTGTGTCAGTTTCGTTTGTTATGATAACAGCTTATGTTTGAAAAGTCCACATGATTTTTGCCCCCCACACATCCCACTTGACAAATACACTATAATAAATAATGAGTAAAATGAAACGAAATTGAGGGGAAGCAGACATGGCAAAAGGTAAAAATGTAGAACAGATAACAGATATGGATGTAGACTTCGCACAATGGTTTACGGATATCGTCACTAAGGCGGGTCTTATCGACTATTCCGGTGTTAAGGGGTTCTTTATATTGCGGCCATATGCATATGCATTATGGGAAAATATACAAACGGTGCTTGATGCAAGATTCAAGGAATTGGGGCATGAAAACGTATCCATGCCGTTGCTTATCCCGGAAAGCCTGCTCCAAAAAGAAAAGGATCATGTTGAAGGGTTTGCGCCCGAAGTTGGTTGGGTGACACATGGTGGCTCGGAGGAGCTTGCGGAAAGACTTTGCATCCGGCCGACATCCGAAACACTGTTTTGCGACCACTGGAGCAATGTCGTAAGCTCATGGCGCGATTTGCCGATGTTGTACAACCAGTGGTGCAGTGTGCTGCGGTGGGAAAAAACAACAAGACCATTCTTGCGCCACAGGGAGTTTTTGTGGCAGGAAGGCCATACCTTGCACGAGACGGCGGAAGAAGCGGAGCTTGAAACTCAGCAAATGCTTAACGTATATGCAGAACTTTGCGAAGAATACCTTGCCATGCCAGTTGTTAAAGGCAGGAAAACGGATAAAGAAAAATTTGCGGGTGCAGAAGCAACTTATACAGTTGAGTGCATGATGCATGACAAAAAAGCATTGCAAAGCGGAACTTCACATTATTTTGGTGACGGCTTTGCCAGAGCGTTTGATATACAATTTTCCGATAGAGAAAACAAACTCAGCTATCCGCACCAAACATCATGGGGCTTGTCTACGCGCATGATAGGCGGTATAATTATGACACATGGAGACAACAATGGCTTGAATCTGCCGCCGCGCATTGCGCCGGTGCAGGTTATCGTGATACCGATTGCTGCACATAAACCGGGTGTGCTGGATAAAGCTTCTGAACTGGTTTCGCGTCTGAAACAGGCAGGTGTGCGTGTTAAGAGCGATACTTCTGACCAAAGCCCGGGCTGGAAATTTGCTGAACATGAAATGAAAGGTGTTCCACTGCGCATAGAGATAGGGCCTAAGGATATTGAAAATGACCAGTGCATGGCTGTGTTGCGTTATTCCGGCGAAAAGATTTCAGTTCCGCTGTCCGCACTCGAAGAGCAAACAAAGCAACTGCTTGAACAAATACAAAAAAGCCTGTTTGAACGTGCGAAAGAATATCTGACAAGCAACACACACAGCGCAGAAACTTTGGATGATGTAAAGACAATCTTGAATGAGCGCGGTGGATTTGTCAAAACAATGTGGTGCGGTAATCTGGAATGTGAAATGAAGATGAAAGATGAAGCAGGAGTTACCTCACGCTGCATACCATTTGAACAGGAACGTGTCGGTGCGGTTTGCCCGATTTGTAAAGAGCCATCCGATACGATGGTAGTCTGGGGTGTTGCATATTAAATGCATCGTGCGTTGCATGTGTATCCTTGTGAGGGGGTTGGATTATGAACATTGGAATTGATGTTGACGGTGTGCTGACTGACATTCACGAATTCAATATCAGACATGCTCCCCCTTTTTTCAAAAGGAAATATGATAGGGAAGTCGTTGATGAAGCGCCGTATGATATACGGGATATTTTCGGATGCCCTGACAAAGAGTGGATTGCTTATTGGAAGAGATATTTGCTCAAATATGCAACGGTTGAGCCTGCACGCAAAGGTGCAAAGGAATTCACAGAAAAACTGTATGCTGACGGGCATGAAGCAATCATAATTACAAAGCGTGTGTTTACTGCAAAAAAAGGCGTTATGGGGCGGCTTATGCGTACGCTTGTGCGTAGTTGGCTTAAGCGCAATGGCATTTTGCACCGTGAAGCAGTTTTTTGTGTTCATGATGATCCGGATATTAAAAAAGCTATTTGCCTTGATAAAGACGTAAAAATCATGATAGATGATGAACCTGAGAATATTTATGCGGTTGCAGATGTTGCAAAAGCCATCTGCTTTGACACAAGTTATAATCGGGATTGTAAGGGAGAAAATATTTACCGTGCAAAGGATTTCGATGAGGCTTATGCTATAATAGAAAGGTTGGGGGAAATAAAATGAAAAACGCAGGCAGATGGAGAAAGATTATAGGGACAGTTTTGGCGATGCTGTTATGTTTGGGTCTGGTTGCTCCGGCCATAGCGGCAAATCCTCCGACATTTAGCGTGGTCTCAAATAATCCGCAGTGGGGAACTGTTGAGTATGACTCATTTTTAGATAGTGAGGGCAGACTTACAAAAACGGCCTTTGCAGCGGTATACGATCCGAGCGACAGATACGTTTTTGATCGCTGGGAAGTGAGCGGAGATGCACGGATAGTCAGCCAAAATGCGATAAGGCTTGATGGCGAAATCAGGCTCACCATGCCAGAAACAGGGCATGTGGAAGTGAGGGCAATATTTCGTGAGATGGTAAACCCAGGGCGTATAACGATTGGCCCAAGCAATCCCGATTGGGCGGTTGCGGTAGCGTTGGATATAGCGTGGGCAAGCGGTCCTATTTCCGGTTGGGCGGAAGCAGGGGAGCGGATAGACCTTTATGCCTTTACCATGAACAGTTATGAACTCAGAGAATGGTCAGTCCGTGCAGGTGGAGTAACAATAAATGACCCGATTTGGGAGCATTTCGACATACCATATGATACGCTATGGGAATACAGGGCATGGTTTACCATGCCATCGCCGGCAGTTGATGTGGATATTGTTGCAGTTTTAGCCGAGCGGGCAGCACAAGTAACGCCGGAGCCTCCACCGCGTAATGAAGAATCGACGCAGCCTGATCAAGCGCTGTTTGTCACCATAAACGGTAGACAAATGGAATTTGAAGTGCCGCCTTATTTGATCGAGAACAGAGTGTTTGTTCCATTTCGGGCTATTTTTCAGGAGCTCGGTGCCACGGTCAACTGGAATCCATACATGCAAACAGCAACCGGGGAGCGGGATGAGATAACGGTTACGCTGATGATTGGCAGCAATATCGTGTTTATAAACGGAGTGAGCGAAGAGATTGACGTTCCGGCGCGGATTATAAACGGCAGGATACTTGTTCCTACAAGGGTCGTCGCAGAGAGTTTTGGAGCTGAGGTTACATGGGATGCGGCGAGCAGAACCGTTAATATCACAGCTGGATAAACGCTTCTGAGCAAAAATCATGATTCAAAAGTAAAAAGTCCCCAAATGGGACTTTTTACTTTTGGTAGCTCTGTTTAGTTATCCAAACAACAATGCGCTTACAAGCTCAGAAAACTCATTCGGGTCATCAAGTGGAACACCCGCAGTCAGCAACGCCTGGCCATATAGCAACCTTGCGTACTTGGCGGCTTTATCTTTGTCGTGTTCAAAAGCACCTTTCAATGCAGCAAATGATGGGTGATCTGCATTGAGTTCAAGCACACGCTGGGCGCGCATCATCTCTTCCGGCATACCATCCTGACGGCTTTGCATCGCTTTGAAATATTTCTCCATTTCGAGGCTGATTTCACCTTGTGTTGCAAGGCAGCATGGGTGGCTTTTGAGTTTATGTGACAACTTAGCGCTGACAACTTTCCCATCCAGCGACTCTTTTACAAACTCCAAAAGCTCCTTGTTCTCAGTCTCTTGGCGCTCGGTGTCTTCTTTATCTTCGGGCGTATCAATGCCAAGATCCTCATCATTGACCGACCGGAATTCTTTTTCTTCAAAGGCTCTAAGCATCCGAATGACAAACTCGTCTATCTCCTCTGTGAGATAGAGTATCTCATAACCCTTTTCACGTACCTGCTCAGCTTGAGGCAGCTTTTCGAGCAAAGTGATGTTTTCCCCTGCGGCATAATAAATGTATTTCTGTTCTTCCGGCATGTTTTTGACATATTCTGCAAGCGGAATCAGCTTCTTAGCCGTTGAGGAATAGAACATGATTAGGTCAGAAAGCATGTCCTTGTTTGCGCCCCAACCATTTGCAATGCCGTATTTAATCTGGATACCGAAGGCCTTGTAAAACTGCTCATATTTGTCAAGATTCTCGTCCATAATTTTTTTGAGCTCTGTCTTGATCCTCTTTTCGATGTTGTTTGCAATAACCTTGAGTTGACGGTCATGTTGAAGCATTTCACGAGAAATATTAAGCGAAAAATCCGGAGACTCGACAACACCACGCACAAAGCGGAAGTGCTCCGGCAGCAAATCAGAACAATGTTCCATGATCATAATGCCGGATGAATAGAGCTGTAAACCTGCTTTGTACTCGCGTGTGAAATAGTCATAAGGCGCAACCGCCGGTATAAACAGCATAGCCTGATAACTGACCAACCCTTCGGCAGAAACTCTTATTACAGCAGTCGGGTCGGTATGGTCAAAGAATTTCTCTTTATAAAACTCAGCGCAGTCCGCATCCGAAACATCGCTTTTAGGACGCTGCCAAATCGGTATGCGGCTGTTGATGGTGTCGATTTCGGTATAATCTTCCCATGTCTTTTTCTTGTTGCCGCTTTCGTCAACTTCATCAGTCTCGACCTGACGACTCTTGGTGACCTCCATCACTATCGGCCAGCGTACATAATCAGAATATTTTTTGATTAAATTGTGCAGAGTATATTCTTCCAGATAGTCGCTATATTTTTCGTCCTCAGTATCCGGTTTAAGCTCGATTACGATATCAGTGCCGCAGCCGGTTTTTTCGCATTCATAGGGCTCTAAAGTATAACCATCAGACCCTTCAGAAACCCATCGGTGTGCCAGCTCCTCGCCATAGGCGCGGGAAGTCACAATCACGCGGGATGCGACCATAAATGCAGAGTAAAAGCCAACGCCGAATTGCCCGATAATGTCTATATCATCAGGTTTGTCATTCATGTCTTTTTTAAACTGCAGCGAGCCGCTCTTTGCAATCACACCAAGATTTGTTTCAAGTTCCTTTGCGGTCATGCCGACGCCATTGTCGATGATTGTCAGGGTTCTGTTTTCTTTGTCGGCCTTTATGCTGATTCTAAAATCATCTCTGCTCAGCCCGACTTTATCATCGGTCAAAGAAATGTAGCAAAGCTTGTCGATTGCGTCAGATGCGTTAGAAATCAACTCACGTAAAAAGATCTCCCTATGGGTGTAGATAGAGTTGACCATGAGATCCAACAGTCTTTTTGATTCTGATTTGAATTGTTTTTTTGCCATGGTTTGAGCTTATCCTCCTTTTTAAGGTGTAATTATTTAAACTAACATTTGTCTGCGTCTGGCGAGATTGATTGTCCCCTCGGTCATTTCGCCGACCCAGTTGAGCGCTTTGCCAAGCCCGTTAGCAACGCATAAATCAGCATCATCTGCGGTGTGGGTCATGATGTTGGTTCTGTTTGCGATGAGTTTATCAAAGCCCCAAAGCAAACTATTTCCACCGGTCAATATAATGCCATTTTGTGAAATATCTGCAACAAGCTCCGGCGGTGTACTTTCAAGCACCTTATGGACAGCTTCAACAATGCTTTCTGTAACCTCTTCAAAAGCTTCGAGAATATCTGTTGTACTTACCGCAACAACACGTGGAAGTCCTGTGAGCAAACAGCGCCCCTTAACCTCGACTGCCATTGATTCGGGTCTCGGAAACACACAGCCGATTCCCTTTTTAAGCTCCTCTGACGTGGTTTCGCCAATCAGCACATTATGCTTTCGCTTTATATACTTTATAAGCGCATCATCAAAAGCCTCGCCGCCGGCTTTAAGAGACTCGGATGAAACAACGCCATGTAAGGAAAGGACGGCAATGTCTGTTGTGCCGCCACCCACATCAATGACCATGTGGCCGTCAGGCTTTGCAATGTCAAGCCCCGCTCCAATTGCGGCAGCCAGCGGAGCCTCCATAAGAAACACCTTGCGAGCGCCTGCGGCTACGCCGGCATCAATAACAGCACGCTCCTCAACCTCTGTTATTCCGGAAGGCACAGAAACGATTATTCTGGGCTTCATAAGCGAAAAAGAGAGCGCCTTCCTGACAAACTCTTTGAGCATTCGCTCCGTCATGTCATAGTCAGAAATTGCACCGTTTTTCATAGGGCGGATAGCAACGATATTACCCGGTGTCCTGCCGAGCATCCGCTGTGCAGCCATACCGACATTCAGTAAACGCCCTGTGTTTTTGTCCATGGCGACAACCGCCGGCTCACGTAAAATAACGCCCTTAACTCTAGTCGAAATAAGAACGGAAGTTGTTCCAAGATCAATTCCTATATCTCTGCCAAAAATCATAGTATCTCCCGAGACAAGGGACGGTTCCTCTGTCTTACAAAAGTAATTAAGTACATAAAACTCGCTTAAAACAGAGGAACCGTCCCTCTGTCTCCGAACTCATAAGCAACAAAGCGGCTTATTCGCCACGCGCCAAAGCGGCGCAGACAACACTATTTGCCCCTGCCAAGCGAAGCGCCTTTGCACACTCAGCTAGAGTTGAGCCGGTTGTAACGACATCATCAATAAGCAGCACACGCTTCCCCTCTATGAGCTCAGGATCTGAAACCGCATAAGCGCCACTAATGTTAGCACTCCGCTCCGCCTCATCGCCCAACTCCGACTGAGCCTGGACATCATGAGTCTTTTTTAGCGTCTCCACAGCAACGTCGTTGAGTTCCAGCGCCGTTGCCAGGGCGAGCAGCAAAGCCTGATCATATCCGCGAGAAGACTTGCGTTTGCTGCTCAGCGGTACCCATGAGATTATATCATATTTTATACCTGGAGTATGCCGGATGCATTCAGCCAAGAGCTTGCCATATGTTGCAGCATAAGCGGAAGCATCCTTGAACTTGTACCGGTGTATAGATTTTCGGACGACTCCGCTAAAATAGAGCGGTGAAACGCAAAAGTCATAGTAACTTCCGCTCTGTTGTCCGAAATTGTCGGCAAAGGGTAATGACTCAATACATTTTCCACATATCCCATCGTCGCCACTGTTAAGAATGCTCCCACAAAATACGCATTTCGGAGGAAACAGAAGATCCAAAAGTGAAGATAGAAAACCCATAATACACCTCCAGGTTACGCTCATTAATCAGCGAGTCGTGCCCTCAGACCGCTGTATCGTCTTAGCCTTCTGTCATTATTAACCATTTGCGACATAACCTCCGGTGTACCAACTATGACAAGGAGATTTTTAGCTCGAGTCATTGCGGTATACAAAACACCTCGCGTCAAAAGTGGTGGAGCGGCGGAAGTTAGTGCAAGAATAACTGCATTATATTCGCTGCCTTGTGATTTGTGCACGGTGACGGCAAAGGCCGGCTCCAGTTCGGAAAGCTGTTCAAACAGATATGTTACAAGCCTATCATCAAAATCGACTGTGAGGATTTCCTTTTCATTGTCGATATCCTTGACCAGACCTACATCGCCATTAAACACACCCAGACCTTCATTTTGCCCATCACTTGTCTTCCAAATTATATCATAATTATTTCTAATTTGCATCACTTTATCGCCGACTCTGAAAACGATGCCCCCCGATTGCTTTTCTTTCCTTGCGGCAGAAGCCGGATTGACGCTCTCCCTGAGCCTGTTATTGAGCATATGTGTACCGGCTGCTCGCTTTCTGGTAGGTGAGAGAACCTGGATAAGTGAGGAATCTATGCCCATGTTGCTTGGCAGCCTCTTACCATAAAGCTCTGCGACAGTCTCAGCCAGTTGATCCTCTGATTGGCGTCGAATAAAGAATAAATCCGGATATTTTTCAGTCAAGTCGGGCATGATGCCATTGTTGACAGCATGGGCGCACCGCACAATTCCGCTATCCGCAGCCTGTCTGAAAATCTCCGACAACGCCACTATGGGCACAACGCCACTTCTCAAAATATCGGCAAAAACATTGCCGGGGCCTACAGGCGGAAGCTGGTCGGCATCACCGACCATAATAAGCCTGCTGCCGCGCTTCATTGCAGTGAGCAGTGCGCGCATGACTAGAATATCCAGCATTGAAGATTCATCTACGATGACCACATCGGCTTTGAGTGGATTTTCTTCATCGTGGTCAAAAATCAACTCGCCATCGTCACCGGGAGATGTGCCCAATAGCCGATGGATTGTGGCAGCCTCACGCAGACACGATTCAGCTAACCGCTTTGCAGCACGCCCTGTCGGAGCGCACAGGGCTGTTTTTAGCCCCATAGCATCAAAGAGCATCAAAATGCCATGCACAGTTGTAGTTTTTCCGGTACCGGGGCCTCCGGTAAGCGCCATAACACCGCTGTCTGCGGCAATCTCAATCGCCTCGCGTTGCTTTTTTGCAAATTGTATGCCGTCATTGTTTTCAATGTCTTTAATAATCCCGGCGATTGAAAAAGTGGATAGAGCCGAAACAGGAGCGGAGCCTCCGTCTGTCTTGACGTAAGCAAACGGACGATTTCCGCCAGTCATATCCAAAAGCCGCGAAGCAATATAACATTCTGCTTCATACATATGTCTCAAATAACAACCCTGCACACCGGCGATTTCCTCTATTATGACATCCCCACATTCACACAAAGTATCCAACGCATCACTGATAGAATCAAGACTTGCACCAATCAACGTTTCAGTAGCGGCAGACAACTTATCTTTGGGAATAAAAATATGTCCATTGCCTAAGTTGTGAATCAGCTCAAACACCAACGCAGCGGATATCCGCTGCGGACAATCACTTTCAAACCCCAGCTCCAGAGCAATAGCATCTGCCTGAGAAAAATCAGCGCCATAAGCATCCGAAGTTAAAATGTATGGATTATCTCTGACCGCCTCAACTGAATCATCGCCATAATCCTTGTAAATACGTGTTGCGACAATAGGATTTATGCCATATTGAGTCAAAAAATCAATAATCCGCCTAAGCCCCGCCTGACGACGATATCCCTCACCAATTTTTCGCGCACTACGCAAAGAAATACCCTTTATCAAAGAAAGCTTATCCGGATTATTTTCAATAACCGAAAGAGATTCGCTGCCAAACTTTTTTACAATATCACGAGCCTTTGATGGCCCGATGTTTTTGATTGCACCTGAAGCCAGATAGCGGAAAATCTCATCTGCACCACTTGGCTTTCTAAACTCAAACGCCTCAACCTTAAATTGCTCACCATACTGAGGATGCGTCATCCATGAACCGGTGAGCAACAAAGACTCGCCGGATGAAACACCAGGAATGCTACCCGCAGCAGTAACCACCCCATCGGCAGTATCAAGCTTTAAAACAACATAACCATTTTCGGGGTTTGAAAAAACAATGGAACTGATGCGCCCCTCGATTATATTATCCATCTCACCTATCACTTACATCGTCTCCGTATCAAACAAAATGGTCACAGGCCCATCATTTACTGAAGCAACATCCATCATCGCCCCAAACTCGCCTGTCTCAACAGTATGCCCCAGAGCCTTGCACTCTCTGATAAACAATTCATACAAAGGAATCGCAGTATCAGGTCTTGCAGCTTCAGTAAAGCCGGGGCGACGACTCTTGCAATCAGCATATAAAGTGAACTGAGAAATCACTAAAATGCTGCCACCGGAAGCGACCAAATCCAGATTCATTTTTCCATCATTATCGCTGAAAACTCTCAAATTGCAAATCTTGGCAGCAAGCTTTTTTGCCTCGGTTTCGGTATCGCCATTTTTTATTCCCAGCAAAATTAAAAACCCATTGTCAATTGCACCTGAAACAGCACCGTCGATGGTAACCGACGCAGAAGAAACCCTTGTAACAACTGCTCTCAATGACATATCCTCCAATATTTCGGACTTGTAAACACCCAGCATACCAGGCTTACAGGGTGTTGCTGATGGTTTTTTGTTTCGCGAAGTGTAGGGCGACGAGACCGGTTCCGAGCGAAACAACAAAATCATTAGTAACACCCCAGCACTCCAGAGCGCAGACCGTCAAGGGGCTGGCTGATGGTTTTCTGTTTTGCGAAGTGTAGGGCGACGAGACCCGTTCCGAGCAAAACAGAAAATCATTAGTCAGACCCCAGCATCCCAGAACACAGGTCGGCAAGGGAATAAATATTCCGCGTAGGGTCTGATGTCCACATCAGACCGCGGGACGATGCGGGCATCGTCCCCTACGAGGTCTAGCCATCCATTCTGCGCACATCAGTAACACCCGGAACAGACATGATTTTAGCCATCGCAGAAACGAGCTCATCCCTGTTTTTGACCCCGATATCTATAGACACAATAACATTACCCCCGCCGGTAGCCTTTGCATTAAAAGAAGAAATCTTTACATTCAACGCATTTAACACAGAAGCGATATCAACCACTATGCCCGTTCGATCACGAATCTCAACCTGAACACTAGTCATATAAACATGCCCATCGGTCTCAGCCCAACCAACACGCACCCAACGACCTGCGTCCTCCGACCCCTTTTCGAAATGGATATAATTTACGCAATCCTGCCTATGAACCGACACGCCAAACCCCCTGGTAATAAAACCAACCACCGGATCGCCCGGCACCGGAGAACAACACTTTGCAAACTTGACAAGACAATTATCCAAACCCTCAACAGTAACACCCAAGACAGGCTTGAGCTTTGGCTCCTCCCTCTTCTCAAGTTTTGTGAGCAAAGACGACTCTTTTTTCTTATTCTTTTCGGCAGTGCGTAAATAATCACGAATCTTATGCACAACCTTCTGTGCAGAAATACCACCATAACCAATCGCCGCATACAAATCTTCGATTGAATTAAAAGAAGTCCGAGTCAAAACCCTTGACATCAAATCCTCGCTCGAAAGCTCGGACATCTGGATGTTTTCGTGGCGCATCTCAGTTTCGAATGCCATTTTACCATGAATGACATTTTCTTCACGCTTCTCTTTCTTAAACCACTGACGAATCTTGTTTCTCGCCTCTGCACTCCTGATGATATCCAACCAGTCGCGGCTCGGGCCCTTTGCAGCATTTGAAGTATGGATTTTGACAATATCACCATTATGTAAAATATGCGTATATGGAACCAAACGTCCATTGACGATGGCTCCGGTCATCCTGTTGCCCACCTCAGAATGGATACTGTAGGCAAAATCGATTGGCGTTGAACCGGCTGGAAGATTTACGACATCGCCGCTCGGAGTGAAAACAAAAACCTCATCGGCAAACATGTCAACTTTAAGCGCATGCAGAAAATCCTGAGCATCACTATCTTGCTGTGACTCCAGAAGCCGCCTGACCCAGGCAAATTTTTCCTCGTCAGCGACCTTTCCACCCTTACCCTCTTTATACTTCCAATGAGCCGCAATGCCATATTCAGCTGTTTGATGCATTTCCCATGTACGTATCTGCACCTCAAACGGAAGACCCTCATTACCGATAACTGTTGTATGCAGACTTTGATACATATTCGGCTTAGGCGTTCCAATATAATCTTTAAAAGCACCCGGAATCGGACGGTACATCTCATGAATATAACCCAGAACATTATAACAATCGGCAATGTCATTAACGATTACGCGAAAGGCGTAGAGATCCAAAACTTCTGACAGCACCTTATTATCGCCGTACATCTTTCTATAGATACTGTATAGATGCTTTATCCGCCCATTGACGGCACACTCGATTCCGTGCGCACTGAGACGCTCGGTGATTTTGGTTTGAACACGACTAAAGAAGCTCTCGTCCTCAACATGACGCAGCTTCAACCCATCTATGATTTCCTTACATCCGATGGGGTCGAGGTATTGGATAGACAAGTCCTCCAACTCCCATTTGACCTTTTGCATACCGAGCCTGTGGGCGATTGGCGCATACATTTCCATTGTTTCAAGCGCCTTTTCACGCTGCTTTTCCCGTGCCACATATTCCATAGTTCTCATATTATGGAGCCGGTCAGCAATCTTTATGAGAATGACACGTATATCCTGAGCCATTGCAATCAGCATTTTGCGCAGATTCTCCATCTGCTCTTCTTCTTTGCTGGTATATTGCACACGCGTAAGCTTTGTTACGCCATCAACTATCTGAGCAACATCTTGCCCGAAATGCTTCTTTATATCGTCAAAAGTAACGTCGGTATCCTCAATGCAGTCATGCAGAAGTGCAGCGCATAAAGAATCCTCATCAAGCCCTATCTCAGCGACAATTTCTGCGGAAGCGAGCGGATGAGTAATGTATTCACTGCCATCCTTGCGCATCTGCGTGCCGTGGGCTTTTCGGGCAAAATCAAAAGCGGCCCGGATGCGGCTCATATCTGCGCCGGGATGGCTTTCAAGTATAACATTTTCTAAATGATGATATCTCTCGAGTACGTCATCCATTGCATTGCCGCGAATGATGCAAACCCCAGCGTGTATCTGGAAATTATGGGCTTGCCTTACCGCGCCTCCTCTCAATTGCGAAATCGCTTAGCGTCGTAAGTGAAACAAAAAATTAAATGCTGCTCATTATATAGTTATTTATGAGACGCTAAACTGGGTTTGATATCGATCAGACGCAACTGTACACTGCTGCGACCGCGAAATTCGTTTATCTGTGGCTCAAATGCTGCGTCAACAAGAGAACCGACACTTACGCCCAAATCTTCTGATGGCATCGAGAAAAATATGCAATCAAGGCTGCTTCCGGACTTTTCAAGTCTGAGCCTTGTATGTTTTCCTGCACCTATGGATTGAGTGGAAGAAATCTCAGCGCCACTCATATACAAGCTGGGTGAAGGGTTTCCGTTACCGAATGGCTCAAGCATTTCAAGTGCCTGGATGTTCTGGACGGACAATAGCTCGGGTTTGGTTACTTCAAAATCCAATTTCAACTCAGGTGCAGGTATCGTATCAATGTTGTCGGAATAATATGCCGCCATACGTTTTTTGAAACTTTCGATTTTCCCATCGGAAATAGAAAGCCCCGCCGCCATTTCATGCCCTCCGAAATTATCCAGAATATCCGAGCATGAACGCAACGCATCGAAAATCGGAAAAGAACCAAAGCTCCGGCAGGAACCGCGCCCAACGCCCGAATCATCAATGCTGATGATTATCGTGGGCATGCGATACCGCTCAGCTATTTTGGCGGCGACTATCCCGGTGACCCCCTGATACCAATCCTTTTGAGCCAGTATAATTGGCCCCTCACACGGCGATTCGACCAACATGGCCATGGCCTCATCAAATATCTCGCTTTCTCTCAGTCTGCGTTCCAAATTCAGACGACACAACGCCTCTGCGAGTTCTTTAGCATCGCCAATATTGCCGGTAAGCAAAAGCTCCTTTGCCAGACTGGTTTGCCCCATTCTGCCTGCGGCATTGAGTCTTGGTGCAAGAGTATACCCAACAGTCGTAGCCGTTATTTTCCCCGGTGCAATGCTGACTTCCTTAAGTAGCTGCAAAATGCCTGGGTGTGGGGATTCGTTTAAAACAAAGAGCCCACGGCGTATCAGCTCACGGTTTTCGCCGACAACCGGCATAACGTCTGCGATGGTGCCCACCGCAACAAGATCGCCATAAGCAGCGAAAAGCGTGTCAATATCAGTGTCCTTTTCAAGTGCGCAAATCAACTTAAACGCAACGCCGACTCCTGCAAGCACCTTGTTTGGATAATTGCAATCGAGTCGCTTAGGATCAACAACCGCATTGGCCTCCGGCAGCGCACCCATGCATTCGTGATGATCGGTGACCACAACGGACATGCCAAGGTTTCTGGCATGTTTTACTTCTTCAAGTGCGGTTATCCCACAATCAACTGTGATGATAAGGTCTATGCCCTTTGATTTTAACACATCAATTGCGGCGGTATTCAGCCCATATCCCTCTCCAAACCTGTTGGGAATATATATCTCATAGTCTGCACCCTGCGTATCCAACCAACGCGCCAAAACTACGCTTGATGTCAGCCCATCCACATCATAATCTCCATAAATGGCAATGCGTTCGGAGCTTTCAACAGCTGCACGTATACATGCAACTGCATTTTTCATATCTTTCATGAGCAATGGGTCGTGTATTTCACTATGCCCATCTCCAAGCATTTCTTGTACTTCCTCTATGTGCTTAGAACCACGTGAGGCAAGAAAAACGGATACCAGCGGATTGACGCCCTGACGATAGAAGTCTACTGCCGTATTTCTGTCAAAATCGCCGACTACCCAGTTTCGAAACCTCATTCCACAAACCACTTCCTTCCGCAGTGCAATACTACAATGTAACAGTATATCAAAACGAAAATGCCTTAACAATATATAAACGGAAAAGTTTACGCCTTGCTGCGAAAAATTCCCGTTTATAGTTGCTTCAGATATGTTGATTATCACTAAAGCTGGCGGGCGTTCGACTCCTGCCAGCTAATCGGTGATGGCATATGCCCGAACGGGGCTGCCATCGCCATTTTCGAACTTGAGCGGAACAGCGCTGAAATAAAAACGCTTGCCGATGAGCGGTTTGAGGTTTATGAGAGACTCAATGATACCCAAATCGCGACCCAGTAAATCACGATGGATAGAGCCTCCTAAGTCAATTGACGGCAAATCAAACCCGATGCCGTTAGCGCCGAGCTTTGTCAGAAGCGCACCGGTTTGGGGGTGAAATTCCGGATAATTGAAATATTCCTTGGTGCCGACCTTATCCTCCCAACCAGTATGGAATATGATGATATCGCCGGGTTTTATGGAATCTTTATTTTTTTCAAGTACTTCGGAAAAATCCAAGACCTTATCAGGCGTGACATCCGGAACATCAAAGCACACCGCCTGGCCGCAATACTTTGCCAAATCAACCTGTGCTGTGCTTTTTCCATCTTTGATAAAATGCAGCGGAGCATCAACATGCGTGCCCATGTGTGAACTCATAGAAACGACAGATGCCTGCACTTGATGCTCGTCGTGATTTACGGAATGAGACCATGTCATAAAAGGGTCGTTTGCAGGCAGAAATGGCAGCGTTTTTTCGTTTAATGTGATCGTTAAATCATGTATCATATTTCTTACCACCTAAAATTATTTTTTAAGCCGAAGTCAGGCGATGGGACTTACTCTCGTCAGCTTATAGCGGTGTCAAACACACCCTTTATGATCTCTAAACTTGGAACGCCGCTATACAGCAGCGTATCTTCGACAAAATATGCCGGGACAAGGTCGTAGTCATAGTTGTCAGAAATGTCCGGCTGCTGAATTTCGTCAATGGTTTCAATTTCTAGTGCCCTGTACTCAGGGCTTTTGGCAAACAGCTCGTCCATCATATGGAAAGCCTGTTTGCAATATGGTCATGTTGCAATAATAAACATCCTGATTTTTTTCAAACAAAACACCTCCCGCTAGCTTGATTTGTTACACCAGTATACCACGAACATTTGCGCATAGCAAAACTTATGGTAAAATGTACGTAGGCTAAACTGGAAGGGTGACATTGTGTGAAAATTATACTACCGGACGATGCGTTATATATCATAAGCACCCTTGAAAACAACGGTTATGAAACCGTTGTTGTTGGGGGAAGTGTTCGCGATGCACTTTTGGGCAAAGTCCCGAATGACTGGGACATAGCCACCGCAGCAACCCCTGAGCAAAGCATCTCATGCTTCTCTGGGCAACGCATAATCGAAACGGGTCTGAAACATGGAACAATAACACTGTTGCTCAATAATAAACCATACGAAATCACCACATTTCGGACGGATGGAATTTACAAAGACAACAGGCGCCCGGAAACAGTACAGTTTACAGGTGACTTGAAAAGCGATTTGGCTCGCAGGGATTTCACAATCAATGCGCTTGCATACACACCGCAAAAAGGAATTATTGATTTTTTTGGCGGCATAGATGATATAAACAATCGGAAAATCCGCTGTGTTGGCAATGCAGCGAAGCGATTTGAAGAAGATGCTTTGAGAATAATGCGGGCTATGAGATTTTCGGCAACACTGGAGTTTGGCATTGAATCTGCTACAAAAGAGGCGCTGAAAAAGTCAGGGCATTTGCTTAATAATATTGCAAAAGAACGCATAAGCGACGAATTAAATAAACTGCTGTGCGGTAGAAACGTAGGAGCGACGCTGCTTGAATATTCGGAGATTATCGGGATAATTATTCCGGAAATAATCGATATGATAGGGTTTGAACAAAACACCAAATACCATGATTTGGATGTATGGAACCACACGGTAAAAAGCGTTGGAAAAACGCCTTCCGAAATAGTTCTGCGGTTGACATTGCTTTTGCATGACATAGCCAAGCCGAGCTGTTATACATATTCGGAGGGGAAAGGGCACTTCCACGGTCATCAGGCAACGGGAGCAGAAATGGCCAAAAGGATACTGTCCCGACTTAAATATGATAACGATACGATTCAAACAGTTACAACACTGATTTTATTCCATGATGCCGAGATTGTTCCGGAAAACAAAGCAATAAAACGATGGCTGAACAGACTGGGTGAACCGAAACTTCGTCTATTGCTGGAAGTCAAGAAAGCAGATGCAAAAGCCCAAGCTGAAAAATTCCGTCACCCAAGAATAGAAATGCTGGATGAAGCAAAAAATGTAATGGACAAAATCGTTTTGCAGCAGCAATGTTTTGCGATAAAAGATTTGGCGATCGGCGGTAACGACCTGCTTGCACTGGGTGTGCCGCCCGGAATACAAATAGGCGAAATGCTCAGTAGCTTGCTGGATATGGTGGTTGACGAGAAAATCGAAAACGACAAAGCGCAATTGCTGGAAAAAGCGCAGGAGCTGAGTGGACATCCACCGGAGACATACCTCGGGAATATGCCTTGACAAGGCAAACGCAAACCCATATGATACAAATACATTAAAATGCAAAAAGGTATTTGAAATTGCCAATGAAATCCCCTTTGAAGAAAAACAATAATAACAAAACAGACGAGCAATTGAGCTCGTCTGCTGCCCCTGTAATCGGAAGCGACCGCCTGTGGACAAAAGACTTTATCTGTATCTGGATAATAAACCTGTCTATAAGCACATGGGCGTTTATGATTCATGCCCCATTTCCGCTGTATATAGTCTATCTGGGCGGCAATGAAATGCTGGTAGGCATAACGGCCGGAGCAGTCTCTTTGGCTGCGCTTGTAATCAGGCCGTTTGCCGGATGGTTTCTTGATAATATCAGCCGCAGTTTTCTTTTTTTTGCAGGCACAATTGTAATCATAATTGCATCTTTGCTGCTTTACTTTGTTCCGATTTTAGCGTTGGTGATTGCGCTGAGAATCCTACTTGGATTTCTGCTCTCAGCAACAACAACGACCAGTATCACCAGTGCTGCGGATGCAATCCCGGCAGAACGATTTGGCGAAGGAATAGGATATTTGGGATTGGGAAATACCCTGGGGACAGCCCTTGGGCCGGCATTAGGCCTAATCATTATTGCGCGTCTGGGATTTCCTCAGCTCTTTATAACATCTGCTATGGTCATATTGTTTGCGCTACTGGTTTCAAAAGGATTTGCATTCAAAAAGATAGGCACAAAAGAGCGAAAGAAAATCAAATTAGCCTCACTGTTTAACAAAGATGCAATCCCTGCATCTTTGGTTATGCTGCTTTCATCCCTTCCGTTTGGGGGTGTAATTGTGTTTATTGCTCTATACGGAGAGTATTACGAAATAGGAAACGCCGCGTGGTATTTTGTGTTAATCGCAGTGGGCTCAGGGACGGCCAGATTGCTTATTGGGCGGCTGGTAGATAGGGTTGGTGAGCAGCCCATGGTGATTTTTGGAAATGGCTGTTTTGTAGTGGGACTTGTTTTGCTACTCTTTCACAGTTCCGTATGTTATTACTTGTCGGGATTATTCTTTGGCTTTGGCTTTGGCGTGATGAACCCCGCCATGCAAGCGATGGCCATGCGCATTGTTCCGATGGAAAAACGAGGCTCCGCCACAAGCACATTTCAGTGTTCGTTTGACCTGTCTGGTGGGTTAGGCGGATTGATTGCCGGTTGGATTGTCACAGTATGGGGATACAGGCCGATGTTTGGCGCGATGATTATATTTGTTGCGTTTTCCGGACTGGCCTATGCACTATGGGCTGCAAAGACACCCTCTGCATTTAAAGTATACCGGAAAAATGCGAGGCTTGGAGCGTAGAGCCCATTGGGAGTCAAATTCCGTCGCCTGATGGCGGCATTTTTCGATGCAGGGGTGGAAATCCACCCGGTAAAACCAGCGGGAGCTCGATTCCCGTCAGCTAACGCTCAATGATATAGAGTGCGGCAGAATCAATCCACAACTGCCAAGTTTGCCAACCATTGTGCGCATTATGCCCACCCTCTGGTGTCACCAGTACTTTGACGCGTTCGTTATCCCAAGGCCCTATAATTTCAACTACAGCCCCCTGGTAAATGGGTAAACAATCAGAATCGCTACCATTGCTTTCGATGGGGATGGAATAAGTCGATGCAGATGTGGAAAAAACCGGAGTAGTTGTGTGTATTCTTCCATAAACCGTCGATGCTTCTTCGATATCAGAATAATAGACTGAATCGGCAAACGTTTCTGGTTCCTCAATCTCGGTGACGGAAGCAGTGGCTGACTCTTGATAGCTTTGTAAATTTTCCGTGCCAGCAACTGCTGAAGGCTCTGTATGATCATATCCTTCGACAGGCAGCGGCGATGAGCTGTATTCCGCCTCGCTGACACCATCGAGCAACAGACCTACGCTAAGCGCAATGGCGAGTGTGATTGCAACTGAGACAACGATTTTAGATGTTTTTTTGAAGTTCAGCACATTTTTTATCCTGTTTTTTAACCCACCCTCAGAAAATGCAAGTGGACTGCCTCCGATTATGCGTCGGTTTACCGTGAAAGATAAAAGCGACAGCGAATAATCCTTTTTGACGGCATCGCCCATTTCCTTTAAGACCCGCTCATCGCAAGACATCTCCATGTCTGCACCCATCAAGAGAAATGCAGCCCATACAATGGGGTTAAACCAATGCAAACAGAGCACGAAGTATGCAGCAAATTTGAAGATATAGTCACATCGACGAATGTGCGTCCGTTCGTGGAGGATTATATATGTTCGTTCCTGCGCGGATAAATCATGCGGGATATATATTTTTGGCTTTAAAACGCCAAGTACAAACGGAGACTGTGTTTTATCAGTTGCATAAACGCCATTTTCGATGAGCGTTGCCAACTTCATTTTGTTTTTTAACCTGAAACAAGACACAAATCCGTATGTAAGCATCAGTGCAAAACCAATCAGCCATACAAAGGCACCGACAGATATCCACATGTGTATAGAGCCTATGCCGAAAATGTATGTTGCGGTGGGGAGTGTACTGCCGGATGCATCAGCTATGGCTGTAGCCCCCCTGTAAGTATTGAGCATGGCTTGTGTTAAGTGTTCAGGCCATATCGGTAGTATAGGGCGTGCCAGCGATTCCTGTATGGGGGCAGTTCTGAATGGAATTAAGCTTAGCGTGCTTTCGATGGATATGGGGAAAGCGAGTCTTATCCCAGCCACTGCCCAAAGGCAGTATGAAATAATCTTTGGCGCTTTTTTTAGAGGTAATCGTGCAATACAAATCACTGCGATGACAAAAGCCCCTGTGAGGCTCATATTTAAGACTGTCAAAAATATGCTATCCATGGTTTGGGCTCCCTTCGTATTCGTCAATAAGCTGCTTTAACTCTGCGATTTGCTCCGGCGTCAATTTTCTGCTGCTCGTGAATGATGCAACGAGCATAGGCAAAGAACCTCCAAATGCCTCATCAACATACATACAGCTCCGCTGAGCGGTGATTTCTTCGCGGGTAAACAGCATGGTGACGCAGGAGTTATCGTTTTTTGTTACGTGTTTTTTGATCAGCATTTTCAGATGGGTAAATGTTGTTGATTTTGACCATCCAAATTCATCTTTAGCCAACCGTACAAGTTCCATAGATGCAACAGGCTCGTTTAGCCATACGAGTTCGGCAAGCCTTGTTTCGGCGTTTGTCAGTTTGAAATCGGGCTTCATTTTTCGTTCCTCCAATGAGTGTAGTGTGTTCCAAGTGTGCGGCACCAGCTACGCTACCAGATGATGGGGTTTGCCATCCGGTAGCTTTAGAGTATTGCCGAATGAACACATCAGGTCGAGGCGAACTAGACCTGATGTAAGTCTAGTGCATCTCGACCTGGTTGTCAATAGGGAAAATAGAAAATGATTGAATCCTGTGATTTCTGCAGGGATCACAGGGTTCAATCATTTTGGTTAACATTTTGGAGGTGCAAATTAAAGAGAATAGAACCTACTTAATAGCGCCCTCTTCCCAAGCAACGAGTCTGACAAAACCGCCGTCAGCCATTTCGCAACGGAATGGGAAAGCAGCAATCATCATGCGCTTGCCTGTGACTTGGTCAACGT
>WQUY01000003.1 GCA_009781855.1 Oscillospiraceae bacterium
GTCACAATTCTCATCCAAGCAACCATCGCATACGTCGCACAGGTCACAGTCGCAAGTGCCAACAACCGGACAATCACAAGGGGTGCACTCATCACAGTCACAATTCTCATCTAAGCAACCATCACAGATGTCGCACAGGTCACAGTCGCAAGTGCCAACAACCGGACAATCACAAGGGGTGCACTCATCACAGTCACAATTCTCATCTAAGCAACCATCACAGATGTCGCACACATCACACTCGCAAGGCTCGCCGCCGCCATTGTCATCTGGGTTATGCAACACAACTTCAAGCCTCTGGTTAAATACAACGATGCTAAAGTCAATAAATTCCCATGGGGCATTTCTATTTACGTCAATCATCGTTATCTCATCGCCTGTTATCGGGCGCAAGAGAATCAGATGTAATGCACATGCTCCGGTGTCCCTATTTGTTGCAACCATGGTGCTTGTTGCCGAACGTGGTATTGGTGTATTGACACCATCAAACTGTGTCCACATGCGAATCGTACCCCCGGCAGCAAGTGACGCATTCGGAGTGCTTGGGCTGCCCTCCGGCCCATTGTTAAAGATGTTTAGACCAAACCAACCCGGGAACAGGTCATTGACCAGAAGCACTGTCACAGTTTGACCATATACTGTCATGGAGAATGTAATAGTCTCCCATGGCATATATTTACGTGCATCAATAGAGCGAACCAATCCATCAACATAGTTGACACGGATAAACTGCATCGCAACATTGCCGTCTTGATCAACAGCGGTCATCGCTGTATACGGTACATCAGCATCTACATCCATAAGCCGTGTCCACATACGAATCAGTCCGGCATTTTGTAAGCTTTCGTTGGGGCGCGGGTATTGTGCTCCGCCCGGGCCATTATTAAATATATGAAGACTAAAGTATCTGCTGTTGACCAACAATATTTCATAATCTTCGCCACACACGGTTATGGTGAGTGTAATCGTTTGCCAGGGCGCATTTTTGTTTACATCAATATTGACAAAGTAATCTGCCCAGCCTGTACCGTCAACCCACTGTCTATTCACAGTTACAAACTGCATAGCATTACCGAAATCTTGATCAAGCGCCACTATGGTATCTGCTACCGCAAGTGGTATATTAGTGCCCACTCCGTCAAACTGCGGCCACATACGGATTGTGCCGCTTGCCGCTAAGCCTGGATTCGCTGTGGAGGGCGCCCCACCCGGGCCGTTGTTGAAAATGCCAAAACCAAATTCCGGACACGCACTGCAATCTTGACATTCACCGCAATCCGGACAAGGATTACATACCTTGAAATCTCCATTATGCAGCACAACATGAAGCGTTTGACCAAATACAGTTATTTCGAGATCAATAAACTCCCAAGCACTATCTTTAACGACATCAATGCGATTGAGGTATTCTACCCAACCTGTACCATCTACCCACATCCTGCTTATAATCAAAAAATCTCGAGCACATGCACCGGTTTCTCTTACAGTAGCCTCTATGGTACTTGCAAATGCAAATGGAATACGCATATTTGTGCCACCAAGCTGAGTCCACATGCGAATTATTCCGTTGGCGGCATGACCTGCATGAGGTCTGGAGGGACAACCCCGTGGACCGTTATTGTAAATATCGAAAGATAAGAATCTGCTGTTGACCAACAATACAGAATGCTCTTCGCCGCACACGGTTATGGTGAGTGTAATGGTTTGCCAAGGGGCATTTTTGTTTACATCGATGAAGTTAAAGCGATCTACCCAACCTTCACCTGCTACCCACATTTGGTTTATGCTCACAAAATCATCCATGACACAGTTGCCTTCTTGATCAACAGCCTCCACGGTAGCTGCTGCACCGGACAAAGACAGAGGTCTATTGTTACCGTCGGCTGTCGTGCCAAAGCCCGGCCACAGGCGAATCGTGCCTGAACTTGCTAAACCGGGGTTCGGTCTGGACGTAGAACCACCGGGGCCATTATTAAAGATGTCAAAGCGGAAGTCTAAACATACACTGCAATCTTCACACGCACCGCAATCAGGACACAAATTACAGGGGAATCCCGAGTTGGCATCACAACAGTCACATACAGCAAAGAGCGGATTATCACCATTAAGCGAGAATTCAACTCTGTGTTGTACCAAACAACAATAATCAAATGTTACCACTGCGTCCCTAAAGTTGGGATAGTCGATGAGTAACCAGATTACATCGCTCTCTTGAGCAGCATTTACAATCCAACCATTAGATTGCATACGTACGTTAGAAACACCCTGAGGGACTGTTATATAATCAAAATATGCAGAAAGGTCAACATATAGATATTCATAACCATCATCGTAGCCCTCAGAAGTCATTCTGGAAAGTGGGAAGAAGCCGGTTCTGCTCAAACGTACTTCATATGCTCTGTTATTGAAAACGGTGAAAGCGTTTCCGTCCACTTCACAGGCAATAACGCCATTGTCTACCCAGTTGCTGCCAAAACCGCCGCCCACAACACCGAGCGTATTGCCTGCAACCGGCACGCCCCGCACATAGAGTTGTATCACAGGTGCGTCAATTACATAAACGCCGTCGGCTGTTATTTCGCGGCTATAAACCAATCCGTCTCTGAGTGCTCTTACGACAGTTGCACCAAGTGCATCAAACGCAACAGAATCATCAAATGGGCCTCCGGCAAGAGTCTGCCAAGTACCTGTCCAATATTGCACAATCATGTTTTCCATGCCGGGGAAATTAAAGGTTATACGGCCTGCGAGTGCACAGACACACTCTTCACAATGTACACAACGTCCGCAAAGGTCACAAAAACTGCAAACTCTCCATTGACATTCATCACAACAAATCAAAAAGTCGCAGTCACAAAGCTCATGAAAGTGATTAATCAGTGTTACCGATTGGGGTTCAAACCCATCTATCAATACTACAAGCGTCATTTCTTCCCATGGGAATGATGTTATCCCTTGCGCCGCACGATCTCCGATAGCAAGCGTATTGGCAGGCAATGAGCGTCCAAAAGCAACTGAAATCTGATTGGCGTTAACTAAACGAATCAAGCCTAATTCAATGGCACATCTTCCATCATTCAAGGTTGCAGACTCTAGCTCGGTAATTATACTTTCATTTGCCCATCTATAACCAGTTCCACCGATATGTGCCGGGCGCGAACCATAAGCAAAAATTTGACTCCACAGGCGAATTGTTCCGCCATTGTATAGATCCAGATTAGCCCCTGCACCAGTGCCTTCTGCGTTGAACTTGTTAAAACGGAAGTCACCCACCTCGGGTGTGGAAAGTGCTTCGATTTCTAAAACTGCCGACTCGGCCAGTGGTGGTTGCACCTCCACCGCCATTGCGGGGAACGCGGATGATGTCATCATCGTGATTACAACAATTATTGCGAGTAACTTTCTCAATCCCTGTTTTTTCATTTTCAACTTGAACCTCCAAATCTAAAATTAAAATTTACAGTAAATTTACAACGTTCCAATGTAAGAATATAGCAAAACATATCATTTAAGTCCATATTTTGTCAACAACTTGCGTAAAATTGAGGGTAAGTTGCGCAAAAACGAGGGTAAGTTGCAAAAAGATAGAAAATCTGTGCAATATTTAGATGATGAAAAACGCAGGGAAAGCCATGAACAATCTGCCGATCAGACGCTACATGCTACAGTTCAGAGCTCAGCGGCTCGACCGAGTACCCACTGAACTGTAACTGCTGCGTTGCAAATGATGAAAGCAATTCAAATTTGATATTGTGACACAAGCAGTAATATGATATTCTTTAAACTGATATAAAAGGTATTAACCCCAGGGCAGAGCCCTGGACCCCGCACTTCGTGCGTGTTGCGCGGCAAAGACCGCGCGGTTTTGAACCTTGTGAAATCTGCGCTCGTTCGGTCATGACCGAGCCAAGCTCGGTCGCGACGCTCTCTTCGCTTGATTATAAAACCATGCCGGGTGCCGGATTTGCTCCGACGCCCAACAGACCAATAAAAGATTATTAATGAGCAAACACGAAAGGAAACTGCATTAATGAAGGGATTTATCGACCGGCTTCTGCGTAATCCGATAACATTCGAGATTACGTCGATTTTTGTTTATGCGTTTTACTGCATAGTTTTTTCGGTTGCGACAATCCCATCAGCATTACTGATTCACTGGGGAATCCGGTTTGTTGGAAGCAGCGTCCTCATGTTTTTTGTGTTTATTGTGATATGTTTTTTTGCATTTTATATTTTTCTGGTTTTTTCAACAATTGTGGTTGGATTTGCGGAGCGTGTACTTACTCTGGGACTC
This sequence comes from Oscillospiraceae bacterium, assembly GCA_009781855.1. Lineage (GTDB taxonomy): Bacteria > Bacillota > Clostridia > Oscillospirales > Oscillospiraceae > WRMH01. The sequence continues at coordinate 4,295 of WQUY01000003.1, forward strand.
CGGCCTGGGGCATATTCAACTGACTCACCGGTCTTCTTTCGCTGGCTCGTTTATTCAGGACTCCACCTGTGGGCGGTGAATATTGTTCTGCCATTTTTACGAGGAAACAATTGGATTAAGATATATTTGAGAATTGCCGGTGCAAAAATCGGCAAGGAAGTATTTATAAATACAAAGGATTTTTATGATTCTTATTTGCTCAAAATAGAGGACAATGTAATTATTGGTGGAGAGTCGTTTGTCAATTGCCATATTTTTGAGGATGGGCATTTGATATTGGGGGAAATCATAATTGGAGAGGGCACGACAGTCGGTGCAAAAGCATATTTGACACCGGGAACAAAAACCGGAAAAAATAGTAGAATAGGAATGTATACTTACCTGCGCCGCAACACCGATGTTGGTGATGGTGAGGCGCTGATTGCATCACCCGGAATGAGCAGACGACAAATCGTAAAGATTATGCGCATGAACGGCAGGGATAACAAGCATTAAGCTGACGGGAATTCGACGCCCATCAGCTTAAGCTTGATAATAAACAATCCCAAGTTGGGTACGGTTTGTTACGTTAAGTTTTTCCATAATGACAACAATATTGTTGCGCACTGTTCCTTCGCTGAGGAAGAGCTGTGCAGCGATTTCTTTGTTTGTGAGGCCTTGTGCGACAAGGCGTGCAATGTCGCGCTCTCTTTGCGTCAACTCTTGAAGCGCTGGGTTTTCGGTTGCTGCGAGGTTTTTTAACACATCCGCACCAAGCACACCTGTGCCATCAACCATAATGCGCAGTTTCCCCGCGATATCTGATATTTTATCAGTCTTGATTAAATATCCATCTGCTCCGGCGGTAAGCGCTTGCTGGATGTTTGCTTTGTCGTCGAAAGTAGTAAGCATCATGATTCGTATTTGTGGGTAGCGCTGCTTGATGAGTCTTGTGGCGGCGATACCATCGACTCCCGGCATCCGTATGTCCATGAGGAGCATGTCCGGAGTAAGGGTTTTGCAGAGTTCAATCGCCTCAGCCCCGTCAGATGCAGTGCCGACAACAGTGATGTCGGATGCTCTCGAAAGGGTGAGCGAAAGGGACTTGCGAATCAAGGCATCGTCATCTACTATCAATAGTTTCATACTTAATCCTCCGGATTTTAAGCATCTCAATGAGGTTCCGAGCCACGCCCGGAGTGACGAGGGTTATACCGATTGGGAGATTAACGGCACCACGCACACGACTCGGAATATCTCGCCTGCATCAACTGATAAATTGCCTCCCGCAGCGGTGGCTCGATGTCGCATATTGCGCAGGCCGCTTCCAAGCAAACCGGTTGGATTTGTCGCACCATCATTTTCAACGCAAAGTCTGACTAAATGAGGAGTTACGTCAAGATTGACCTTGACATAACTTGCGGCTGAGTGACGCGCTGTGTTTGTAAGACACTCATTGAGGCAAGCTTCAAGAATATTCCAGATATAAACAGGGATTTTTGTTGTATCGCCATATGCGTTAAACGCAACATCATATTTTGGGAATCGGCGGCAGATGTCATGCAGCGCTTCCGTACCCAGAGCCATAACGACAGACAAGTTGTGAACGGTGTCGCGAATTTTGCCGGTACCGATATTCAGACGTTCGAGCGCAGCATCATATAATTCGAGTGCGTCCGGGTCTGCACCGTCGAGCAAAACCCGTGCCGTTTGCAAAGACATATATGCGGCTATAATTTCATGCCCTGCATTATCGTGAATATCCCTTGCAATTCTGGTGCGCTCTGCGACCACAGTCATCCGCTCAACTTGTGACAGCGCTGCGGTCAGTTCTGATTGCAGCGCTTCGAGTGCATAGTATTTGCCTGCGGATTTGTCGAGTGCAACGAGCTTTTTCTGCTGTTCACGATGCCACATGTTCAGTAGAACCCCAGATAATGCTGAGTATGCGAAAATGGTGGTCAACAATGGGTCGAAGCTTTGCAATAAATACAGTCCTGCAAACACCGCCCAATATAAGCCGAAGAACATAGCGGAAAATAGTGGGATTGCTATTGCGTATTGCGCATAATCAAAGTGAAAAGCCAGTATGATGCATAATATGATATCCGCAGCAACTGTCGGGTTAAGCTTTGGTATGCGCCAGCGCAGCAAAGTAAGTGTGATAAGAGGTAACAACAGGAAATAGCCTATTATTTCCCCGCTGTTGACCCAAAGCGTGAAAATCAGGCTAAATCCAATGATTAGGCATATTCTGAAACAATTCCGAGGTGTCAGAAAAGTCAATGTCTCTCTCCCTAGTGTGGCTCACCCCTACACAATTCTGCGTTTGCTGCCATAGAGCAGGAACGCTGCGGCGAACACAAGCATAGCTGCAATCGACGTCCAGAAAACTCCGTTTATGACACCGGTCTCTAAAACATAATGCAGCGCTCTTGCCGTCCAGTATGCAGGAAATATTGCGCCAATGTACTGAATGATACCGGGAAACACTTCTAGCGGGAAAATGAATCCGCTTAAAAACGCCATTAAGGTCACAATAAACCCAAACCCCGCATTACTTGCGTCTTTACTCTTAAACAAGCAGTGCCACGCAAAAGCCATTGCGACGGATGCAAGAGTGAGTACAGTATAGCACAGGAAGACTACAATTGAAAGTGTCAGACCCCAATCGTACAGGGCAACGCCGAGCAGCGATACTAATAGGACTTGTACAAGCAACGGAACCATGCAAGCCAAAAGATTTTCTGTAAGATAGCGGCGCATTGTTATGGGGGCTGCCAAAATCCGGACAATTGCGCCATCTGTTTTGTCAGTGAGAATGCTGAGGCTCATCAGATATGCGCCGCTCATCACGGCAAATGCGATGAAGAAGAATCCGGTTGCTCCATCAATCCAAAACGGACGTATAAACATCAGTATTATCGGAATGATGCAGTTTACTGCCATGGATGCAGGGTTCCGAATGCCGCGGAGGAGTGCGTAGCGAAATATAATCATAACGAGCGTCTCCTTCCAAGCAAATAAACGATACCGCCCAAAACAACTGTCAAAGCAGCCAGGATGCCCACGTTAAATATAGCGCTGCTCATGTCGTCCAGAATTGGCCCGGCAAATAGTATTGCACGGTATCCAAGTGAAATCGGGGTGGCGTAGGAGGTTATGAAAGTTGCAACCGGGCCGTCACCGAAAGAAACAAACAGCATTCCGCTTAAAAACATCATGAAAAACCCAAGTCCACCCATAATGCCGCTTGCAACCTTGCGTGTCGATACGGTAAGGGCTATCAGTGCGCCGATGAGCTGGCACATAATGGACGTCAGCAGCACTACTGCGATAAAGATTAGGGGATTGCCCCAATATACATCAAAGAATATGGATGCCACAGTGAAAATAGCTACAGCTTGAACAACATTGAATATCCAACAAGCTAATGAGCAACCTATGACAAAGGTGCGCTGCGTGACAGGTGTTGCATACAATCTGGAACTAATCGGGCCTCTGAGGTCATTATATATATTGTGGATGATGAAGTCGCCGGAGAAAAATTGAAAAGACACCATGAACATTGCTGCCAGCAGTGTTGCTGTTGCAGCGAGGTCTACGGAATCAGATTCGCCTGCTAAGTTAACGAATCCAATAGCTCCGACCATGTTTAATACAATCAGGCCAACAGGTAATAGGAGAAAGAATATAATGCCCGACGGGTCGCTGAAATTTCTACGGAAATAGTGCTTGAATATGAGTGGAAGTCTGCTCATTTTTACACCTCGCCTTCATCACGCAGGCACTTGCCGGTCAGTGTCAGAAATACATCTTCGAGATTTGGTTTGTCTTCTGAGAATGAGGTTACGCCACCGTTTCTTTGTGCGATTTCCATAATGCGGTTGACATTGCCACTGTCAGCACCGGAAACGATTGTATATTGGTTGTCGGAAACAACGACATGCTTCACCCCGGAAATAGCTTTGAGTTCTTCTGTCAATGTGTCGGATGGCAAAGCGGCAGTAAGATGGATGCGATCCTCATATTGAATGCGCCCCATAAGCTCATCCAGCGAACCCTCAGCTATTGTTCTGCCTGCATCCATGATTGAAATGCGGTTGCTTATAGCCTGCACCTCTTCCATGTAATGTGAGGTGTATATAACAGTTGTTCCATTTTGAGCGATTTTTTTGACAGACTCTAAAATGTGGTTGCGTGATTGTGGGTCGATGCCAACGGTGGGCTCATCCATGATGACCAGCTTTGGTTTGTGGACCAGTGCGCAGGCAATATTTAATCTGCGCTGCATACCGCCTGAGAAAGTTTTCGGGCGTTTTTTTGCAAATTCAGAGAGCTCAACAAAGTCCAACACTTCTTTGACATTGGCACTAAGTTCTGCTCCGCTCAAGCCGTATAGTCCACCAAAGTAACGCAAGTTTTCTGATACAGAAAGATCGGTGAATATTGTGATCTCTTGTGTAACAAGACCCATTTGCTGACGCGTTTTCAGGTTGTGCATGTTCTGAGTTTGCCCGAAAACTTGTACTTCGCCTGCATCGGCGTTAATCAGTCCACAGAGGACTTTTATTGCAGTTGTTTTACCCGCACCATTCGGGCCGAGCAGACCAAGGATTTCACCCTCAGCTATGTCTAAATTCAAATGATCCAATGCGACGGTGTCGCCATAACGTTTGACTACGTTTTTCATGCTTGCTATCATGATTCATTGCTCCTTAACTTCGTTTTATTATGTGCTGAGTATATCGTGGATTTAAATATCTGGGTAGTGACATTTGTCATTTTAATGATTCGACTCCTGTCAGCTTATAAAAAACTTATGAAAATAGTTAAGTTGGGTGCGAAAGTACACGATATTTATGATAAGAAAGATATTGATGGTGAACAGTTTTAATAAGCACAGGTGAAAAACGGTGTGGCTGGAATCCTGAATGCGGAAACAGGAGCGGAAGTATGGTCAGAGGATTATATATCTCAGCCAGCGGAATGATGTTGCAGCGCAGGCACATGGATGTGATAACAAACAATATTGCAAATGCCGAAACAACAGGATTTCGAAGGCAGCAACTTGTATCGCACAGTTTCGATGATGTTTTGACCAGACGTATAAATGACCCGGCGATCGTTGCAAGCCGTCGTTTTGGGAATATCTCAGCGGTAGGCCCTATGACACTGGGCACACAGGTAGATGAGCTTGTGACAAATTTCGATGAGGGCAGACTCAATGCCACCGAGTTCAGTACCGACCTTGCCATAGTCGGTGATGCATTCTTTGTAATACAGACCCTAGATGGTGAGCGATATACAAGAAGTGGTGCTTTTCATCTGGACAGTCTTGGACACATAGTTGATTTTGAAGGCAACTTCCTACTTAGCGAAAACGGGCCGATACGCACAGGAACTTTGAATTTCACTGTTGATCATGAAGGGACTGTCCGAATCGGGGGCGAAATCATAGACGTGATTCGTAGGGTATCGTTTGCTGATAACAATGTGCTCAGACAACAGGGGCATAATTTGTTTTTTGCACTCCAGCCGCCTCTGGACGTGCCAAACCAAAACCAAATCGCTCAGGGATTTTTGGAAAGCTCAAATGTTGAAATTGGGCGAGAAATGGTTGATATGCTCAGCGTTTTTCGTGTATACGAGACCAACCAGCGGATGCTAACGATGATTGATGAAACTGTCGGGTTGGCCGTCAATGAGATAGGGAGATTGAGATAATGTTTGGTGCTAAAATGACCGCCGCAGCTGGAATAGTAGGCCAGCAACGCCGTCTTGATGTGATTGCAAACAATGTTGCGCATGTGAATACTGTTGGATTCAGAAGTGCAAGGGTGGATTTCAAAGATGCGATATACACAGCAGGCGTGACGCCAGGCAGCGCAAGAACCCCTGAGGGCAATCAACAAAGAGGTCACGGCGTAGTGATAGGTGCAACAACCAAAAACTTTGCCGGCGGTGAAATCCAGTTGACCGGAAGAGATTTGGATGTGGCGATAAATGGTGATGGCTTTTTTACACTTTCTGATTTAAGTGGCAACATCTCTTATACCCGAAATGGTGTATTTCACATAAGCCACGAGCGCGGCGAGCGATTTTTGGTTGAGGCTAATGGACTGTATGTGCTGGATGCAAATGGTGAGCGGATATTGATGCCAGGTGATGCACAGGGGATATTCATAGACCAGAGCGGTGGGATTAGATGGCATGACCATCAAATGCAACCGGAAACCACAATTGCGGTATATAGCTTTGTAAATAAAATGGGTTTGCTGGCATCTGGCAATGGAACATATACACAAACCCCGGCATCGGGAGAAAGACTTCCGTCACAAGATATGCAAGTTGTGCAGGGCGCATTAGAAATGTCTAATGTAAACCTGATGGAACAAATGACGACAATGATTCGTACACAACGGGCATTCCAACTCGCATCGCGGGCGCTCACCACAGTGGATGAAATGGATGCAATTGCCAACAATATGCGCAGATAGACTCGTGTAACGCATTCCAAATAACTGGCCTTTTCTTAAGGGAGGTGCGCAGGAAGTGAATATAAGGCAATGCAGTTTTTGCAAAAGACCATTTCAAAGCCTCGGCAAGAGGATTTGTCCAGCTTGCCTCCTGCAGATTGACAAGGATTTCTTTGTTGTCAGAGACTACATATATGAAAATAAACAAGCCAATATGGATGAAGTTTTTGAGAAAACAGGGATATCGAAGCAAGTCATACTATACCTCCTGAAAGAAGGTCGGCTTGTCCTGGACGATGACGGCGGAAGTGGCGGGATGCTGAAATGTGAAGTGTGTAAGAAAGCGATTAACTCCGGCAGGCTATGCAAAACGTGCAAAGATAGAGTTGCAAATACGATGCAAAAAAGCTATGATGCCCGACCTGCAGTAGCTGTGACAAGTGGTTTGGAGCATTTCAAAGGAACGGCTAAACTGAAAAAATAAGGCAGAGATATAGAAGGTGGATTCAATGAAAATAAGTCCGATTATCAATCCGAATGTACTGGGAAGCTATCAAACAACTAAATCAGTTTCGGCGCTGCAAACGGCAATGAGTGAGCGTGACCAGGTTAATTTTTCCGATGAGGCACTAAGTTTTTCAAAGGCTCTTGCCGAAGCGAGGGAAATGATTGAGCAGCGTACACCGGCAGAAACGGCACATATCGCCGATATTAAAAGCGCTGTAAGGCAGGGCCGATACAGCATAAACAGTGAAGATGTTGCAAAAAGAATCCTTTTGAATGTGTAGGGGCGAACTGTGTTCGTCCGCAGCAGAAAGTATGTGGGGGCGAATTGTGTTTGCCCGCAGTTGGAGGGATTATATTGAGACAGGCTTTGAAAGAATTATGCGCCATGCTTATCGAGCAAAAAGCTGTGCTTTCTCACATGCTTGAACTTTCCAAGCAAGAGCGTCAAGCGATCTCTTCAGGAGATTCGGTAGAACTTGAAAGTGTTGTGCGCTTGCAATTGCGCGAGCTATCGCAGCTTGGGCGGATAGAAAAGAGAAGAGCCGCTTTAAACGATGCCATAGCCTCCGAATTAGGAATAACCGGGCAGAAACTGACGGTCAGCGCCATTGCCCTAAAAGCAAAGCCGGACGAACGAAAAGAGATTGTCGCACTTCAGACGGAGCTTACAGAACTTGTTCACCAGCACAATGCATTGAATCTGGAAAACAGGGAGTTAATCAAAGAACATCTGGAATATTCGGAGGCGATGATAGAACTTATGACAGGGTCTGATGACCCGCTTAATAATTTCTACGGTGCAAACGGAAAAGCGACCGGAGACAGGAAGACATCGACCGGCTTATTCAATAGACATGCATAGGATTGAGCCAAACGAAAGGAATGTTCATCATTATGAGAGGCACATTTTTTGGACTCGAAATAGGCAGGACAGGCCTGAATATGGGTCAGCTTGGGCTTGATATAACAGGTCATAATATAGCGAATGTCAACACAAGAGGGTTTACGCGACAGCGCATAATTCAGACAGCAAATGACCCTTTTGGTGCAATTCAAATGGTAAAACCTGCCGAGCAGGCACGTGTCGGCGGCGGCACAAGAGTGCAAATACATGATCAGATACGATCAGCGTTTTTAGACAGGCGATTCCGGACTGAAAATACCGCAAATGGGTATTGGGAAAGACGCACCCAAGAGCTGAGAAGCTTGGAATCATTTTTTGATAATGTCGAAGAGCGTACAAGCATAAACCATAGTTTAGCGAGATTCTTTTCTGCGATAAGTGTTATGGCAGAAGACCCTGTTGCCCCCGCGCCACGCATGCAAATCCGCACGTCCGCACTGGATATGGTGCAGCAATTTAACACGATTCACACAGGGCTTGTTGAGCTGCAGCGCAATCAGGACAGGGCTGTTGTGGCGTATGTTGAGCTTATAAATGAAAGCGCTGCGCAATTGGTTGAACTCAATAGAGCCATATATAGTTTTGAGCTCACAGGGAAGATTGCCAATGATTTGCGGGATCAACGAAATATATTGCTGGATGATTTGTCTGCGATTGTTGATATAGAATACGAGGAAACATCTGACAAATTCGGAAACGCAAATTTAACTGTCCGGATAATCGGAAATCACGAAAGGCATTTTCTGGTCAGCCATGATGAGCGCACAATTATGGGTGTCCGGGAAGAGCGCAGGGATATAGGGTTATCGCCGGTGAACATGCCGGTCTGGGTAGGGAGCGCCAGGCCAAATAATGAAACCGGCAGAATAGTGGAAACAATGTGGGAAGAGGACTTTAGATGGGATGTAAATCTGGCGGCGGATAAGGGTTTGCTCCGTGGGCTGATGGACATGAGAGATGGTATAGATGAGCTGCGTCCCGGTATCCCCGCTTCAATTGAGCATCTGAATAATCTGGTCAGGGCACTTGTCCAACATGTGAACCATATACACCGTCAAGGGTGGAGTGACCACCCGTTTCAGGACTCCAGAGATGGCATAAACTTCTTTTGCGAAAATGCAGCAATAGAGTTTGTCGATGGTGTGGGAGGGTCTCTGACATGGGATGCACGGCTTAGTGCATGGGTTGATGATACAGACAATCCGACGGCTTCTTTTGCAACTCAAGAAGCGGCAGAGGCCGCCGGATTTACCGCAAATTTCGACATAAGTCGAATCAATATTACAAATATTGCGCTTTCTACTGAGATTATGGAAAGTGAATTCAATATAGCAGCGTCATCTGTTCAAATCATAAGGGATGGGCCACCGGAAAACCAGCAGCGTGGGAATAACGAGAATATGAATGCCATCTATGCTTTATTCGGCAGAAATAATCTTTTCCTAGAGACGCTTGATCTGGAGAATCGCATAGCTATCGGCAGTTTTGACGATTTTGCCACAGGCATCAGAACAGCAGTTGCAAGCCAAACGCGCACATCCAGAAGCAATGCTGAGATGACCCGAAATCTTGCACTTGCGGCAGAAAATCACAGGTTGTCTGTAGCGGGAGTTTCACTTGACGAAGAAATGACACATATGATCAAATTTAACCATGCGTATAACGGTGCAGCGCGTGTAATCACTGCGATGGACGATGCTTTGGACAGATTAATTAACGGGACAGGCCGAGTGGGACTCTAAGTAAGGAGGGATACAAATGCGTGTGACGAATACAATGATGGTCAACAACCTAAATAGAAACATAGCCGGGAACTTGGTCAGGATGGATGCGCTTCAAAATCAAATGTCTACCGGCAGAAAGTTTGCACACATCAGTGATGACCCCATAGCTCTGATATACAGTCAGGCAGCCCGGAATACGATGACACGTATAGTAAACTTCCAAAGGTCTGTTCAAACAGCCGGGGATTGGCTGATGCAAGCCGAAGATGGCATTATGGACATGCAGCGCACGATGCAAGATCTTTATGCAGCGACACTGGATGCATCAACTGACGCAAAAGGCATTGGCGACGAAAGTGATAAGAGGAATATTGCACCTGTCATAGCACAGCTCCGTGATAACATACTGGATAATCTCAATATCACACTTGGCAACAGGTTTATGTTTGGCGGTCACAATACACCAGGCGATCCTGCGGAAACAATTGATGACAAGACGACAAGGCCATTCACCATTGAGCGGGGAAACCTGCATTTCAACGGGTTTAACATTTCACAATTTGATGGGATACCCTCGGCCATATTCAACAATCTTTTCAGTAGCGCAAATCCGCCGAGTCAAGTGGAAATAGATGATGCATTTGCCGGGACAGGTTTTAATCCGGAAGATTTTGGAATTGTTGATGAATTTGGCGTTGATACCGGAAATGCCGCGATAATGCACAGGCTAATGAATGATACTCCGACACTTGCTGTAGGGCCTGGAAGCAATATGCCGATAACAGTCAATGGTATTGATTTGGCGCTTTTTATGACACCTGGGGTTGACGAAAATGGTGTGCCGCTGGTGGATTCTAACGGCAATCGCGTGATGGTGATGCGCAACTTATGGAATGTTGCTGATGATTTGTATGAAAAAGTAAACAGTGGTGCGCCTGCAAATGAAATCGACGTGTCCATAAGGCCGCTCCAGGATGCCCAGAATTATCTTTTGACAAAAGCCGCAGAAATCGGCGGCAGAGTCAGACGGCTGGAAATGCTCGAAGCCCGATATGAGCAGAGTATGATCAATTTTGAAAGAATTCGTTCCGAAGCTGAGGATGTGGATTTTGCAGAAACGCTGATGCATTTCAAGATGGCAGAGGCGGTCTATCAGGCGGCACTGTCGGCAGGTGCAAGAATTATACAGCCGACACTAATGGACTTCCTGCGTTAAAAATGTAGGGTGCGGAGTGTGGTGTCCGAATAAGAAAAAAGGCAGGTGTTTACAATGTCAAAGGTACAAAGAATCATGATTGAGCATCAACTGGCCGAGCTGGGGATTCGGAAAACTCCAGCAAGACTGAACATTAAAGCACCTACGGCAGAACTCAGAATTACATCCGAGAGTGCTCAAATGGAAATCCAGAGGACAAACCCCACCTTTCGACTGAGTAGGCGCAGAGCCAATGCCGAGTCTGGACTGTCAGGGCCGTCGGATCTGGCGCGTCAGCTCGGAGAGGCTGGGCGGCAAGGGGCGAAGCGCGGAGCAAGGAAAGCTGTTGCTGATGGGAATTTTCTTGGGGAAATGCGAAGGAGCGGCGATAGGGTTGGTCAGCTTGCGCAAAATAAAGCGATGGATGCAATTGCGCGAGGCAGAGATATAAACATTGGACTCATGCCGACGAGTCCGCCTGAGGTCGTATGGGATATGGGTGAAATGAACATCAACTGGTCAAAGCATAGTGTCTTGATTGACTGGGATGGCGAATTTATGCCGGAGCTTACGGTAGACCCCAAACACTCAATTGAAATATTCCTACGTACGGAGCCATATTTCAGAGTTTCCATTGAAGAGACAGTAACCACAATCATAACAGGGAAGTATGTAGATGATGCAATTTGAGAAAAGAGGCATTATGCAGATAGAAACCTTACGATTTGGCATGGTTGAAATCGACGACACCAAGCTGTTGACATTCGACGATGGGATTCCCGGTATGGAGGACTACAAAACATATGCATTGCTTCAGTTTGAAGAGAGCTATCCTATAGTTTGGTTGCAGTCAATTGAAGAGCGTGGTATATGCCTTCCGGTCATAGACACATTTGTGGTGTTGCCAGATTATGTGTTTGAAATTAGTGATGAAGATGTAAGCGCACTTGAACTTAAAGGGCCGGAAGCGTTGCATGTAGTTAATGTTCTGGTTATACCCACGGATGTAAAAGGGATGACAGCCAATCTTGCCGCACCAATCATCATCAACATTTTAACAGGAAAGTCAAAGCAGATCATGCTTACCGACAGTGCATTTAACGTCAGAGCTCCCATATTTGCTGATATTTGTCAAGTGGTAAACAAGGAGGAGGGCGACGGCGATGCTGGTACTGTCAAGGAAGCTGAATGAAACCATCCTAATAGGCGAAAATATTAGAATAACACTTCTGGGGATAGATGGTGATAAAATAAAAATAGGTATAGATGCCCCAAAGGAGGTAAAAGTTTTTAGGGAGGAGTTGCTTGAGGCGACAAGAGATACGAATAAGCAGGCACTCAATGCTCCTATTATTTCGTTTGATTTATCCAAAGTGAAAAGGGTGCAGGGCAAGATAAGCACAGACTAAATTGCACCTTGCATACCCAGTCATAAGCATCCGGTTTTGCCGGATGCTTGATTTTCGCTGACGGCAGCCTGAAGCAAAAAAATTATAGTGTTGTTAAGGCTTGTGGTCACAAGGGAATTCGGTTTACATAAAACACATAAACGACAAATTATGTTAAACATGTGCTTGCAAATGCATATAAAAAATGTTAGTATTTGATTGCTGCAATTATTGTAAGGTTTAGTTCAGGCATTGGATCAGGGGGTCAAAAATGCGAGAACAAATAGATAAGATGTGGACTCAGCTAAAGGGATACTTTAGCAAAATGTCCAAGGCAAACAAGGTTAGGCTGGCGATATTGTCAGCAATAATCATAATATTGGCAATCGTTGCGGTAAGTATGATCAGTCATACTCATTTTGTGCTGCTTATCGTAGCTCAGGATTATGCTGAGGCCGGACAAGTGCAAACGGCGATTCGTGAAATAGGCGTTCCGATGCAAATTGATGGACTTAGAATATTTGTTCCGGAAGAGAGGGCTTCCGAACTCAGGGCGACATTGTCGCTACAGGGTGTTATCGGACCCGGCACTCGTGATTTGGGCATCATGTCGCGAGCGGAGGGGTTTGCAGTCACGGATGCCCATGCAAGGGAACTCTACGATCATCAACTGTCGGAAGATATCCGAATGGCAATATTGCAGTCACCCAGAATACAAAACGCCATTGTTATTGTCAGGCAAGGCGAAACATCACCGTTTCGTGCTGCACATGGTGTCAGAGCGCCTCATGCAGCAATTATGCTTACCATAAGAGGTGGTGAGCGGCTTTCAAATATGGAAGCGCAGGCAATTGCTGATTATATCAGAGGAGCTGTGCCGGGCATTGGGTTTGAAAATATTCATATAACCGACTCGAATTTCAACTCATACAGAGTTGGAGAGCAGCTGACTATAGATGCTGAATCGGAAATGGCCATGCGCATCACAATACAAAATGTGCTGACCGAACAAATAAGGACAACAGCAGAGCAAATGCTGATGCCGATTTTTGGAGTCAAGAATATACGAATAACCCCTTATGTCAGCCTGAATTGGGATAGGGTTGCGCAAGAGGTTGTTGAGTTTGCCCCGCCTGTGGCGGGAGAACTGCAAGGGATGTTCCGCAGTGCGCTGAGTACATGGGAAGCAGCAAGGGGGGATGATCTCGCCATGGGCATTCCGGGAACCGATTCTAACGAATTAGGAGCCGCTGAGTATCCGTTTGGAACGCTTGAGGATGGAGCGCTTTACGAAAGGCGCGTAAGCGAGAGAAACTACGAACTCAATCAAACGACCACGGTGATAGAGCGCGCGCAAGGGAGCGTTGAGTCGGTAAGTATAGCGGTTTTGCTCAATAGTGAGGCGATAGAAGGGGATTTTGCAACCGAGGTTGCAAATCTGGTGTCTTTCGGGTTTGGTATTCCCGCTGCACGGGTGACTGTGCAAAGTGTTCCGTTTGGATATGTAGATACAGCACTTGAAGAAATGTATGAGCAGTGGCAGGCGTTACAGGCACAGCAGAGGACACGTGAACTTATTTCAACGATTATCCAATATGTTTTGATAGTGCTTATAGGTGTTATGGTTTTGCTTCTGGTAAGGATTATAGTCAGGGCAATTAAGCCACCGGAGCCGGAGCCCCTGCTGGCAGTTGCGAGTGGCTTGGAATATATAGTAGATGATGAAGAAGACGATAATGATAGTGATGATGAGATACAGCCGATAGAGGATGTGGTTGAGTATGATGATTTTAAGCTGCAAACAAAAACAGTAGGGCTTGAACAGATTGAGAGATTTATTGATAAAGATCCCGCAGCAGTTGCACAGCTTCTGCGCAATTGGTTGACCGACGAATAGGAAAGCTGACGGGAGAGCGACTCCCACCAGCTCATGGCAGCTTATTCACGACCATAACCGGTAAAGGTGAAAATACATGGCAAACCTGGACATGTCCGCAAAAGAAAAAGCAGCAGTATTGCTGATAAGCCTTGGCAAAGAGTATTCTGCCGAGCTGTATAAATATCTGTCTGAAGAAGAAATAAGCGATATGACGCTCAGTATAACGACGACGCGCAGGGTAGAGCAGCATATAAGAGAGCAGATAGTCAACGAGTTTTATGAAATGTGCCTGACGCAAAAATTCATTGCTGAGGGTGGCATAGACTATGCGCGTGAGATTCTCGAACAAGCGATAGGGTCTGACAAGGCGGAGGAAATGATTAGGAAGCTTTCTTCGTCCCTGCAGGTGCGCCCGTTTGACTTTATAAGACGGGTTGACTCAAACCAAATACTCAATGTTATTCATAATGAACACCCACAGATTATCGCTCTTGTTTTATCATATATTGAGCCGAAACAGTCGGCTCAAATTATAGCTTCGCTTCCCTCAGAAAGGCAGACAGAAATCATAAGTCGCATTTCAACTATGGGCAGCACTTCGCCAGAATATGTCAAGGAAGCAGAACGTATACTTGAGCGAAAAATAACCTCGATGGGATTTACCGAAAATATTATTGTTGGCGGTATAGACACAATTGTTGAAATCATCAACTCTTTAGACCGGTCTTCGGAAAAGAATATTTTGGAAAGTTTGGATGAAGGCGACAGTGCGTTGGCGGATGAAATCAGAAGACGTCTCTTCGTATTTGAAGATATTGCAAAGCTCAACAATGTTACGATTCAGCGTGTTCTTCGGGAAATTAACAATGCCGACTTAGCTGTTGCGCTAAAGATGGCTACCGAGGATGTTACAAAAACGATATTCGGCAATATATCCAAACGCCTGCAAGAAATGATTAAAGACGATATGGAGGTAATGGGGCCGGTGCGTGTGCGTGATGTCGAAGAAGCTCAGCAAAGAATAGTTAATGTTATTCGCCGACTTGAAGATGAAGGTGAGATTGTTGTCGCGCGCGGAGAGGGGGATGCTTTGATTGTTTAGAATAGACAGGACTCATGTAAACCTAGGTGCAATGAAACATCTTAGAGCTACTGGTGAGGACGTCACAGAATCTGATTCAACGGAGCAAAAAGTACAGGTGGAGGATTCTGCCGATGGGTTGGCACAAGTGCAGATGCATAATATGCTTGCGCAGGCAAAGGCAGAGGCCGAGCAGCAGGCAAAGCAAATAGTTGATAATGCAAGAGATGAAGCGGCTGTAATCATGCTTAATGCCCAGGAGCAGGCCGAGCAGGAGTGTAGCCGAGCATTTCAGGAAGGTTATGCCGAAGGCGTGCAGGAAGGCAAGCGTTTATATGATGAGCGGTTGGCAGTGAAAATCAATGAAGATGATGAGGTGCTAAAGCGTGTTCTACGCGAGATTTACGATGAGATGAAGCGCATGTATGATGGGCTTGAAGAAGAATCGGTGGGACTGGCTATTGAGATAGTCAGAAAGGTTATTGCTCCTGCCGAAGAGGCAGTAGGCGGTGTGTTTGAGTCACTGATAAGAAACGCACTCAGGCAGATAACTCCTGATGGAAAAATTATCATTCGGGTCAGCCCCACAGAGTATGATAGGTTTTTTTCTTCCGGAAGCAGTACGATAGCGCTGGATAATGATGTGGTAGTTGCGGCATCAGTTATCCGTGATGCTACTCTTGCCGGAGGTGACTGCATTATAGATGCCGAAAATGAGACAATCAATGCGGGGTTGAGTTCGCAGCTCAAATATATAGCCTTGGCATTTAAAGAGCAGACATCATAGTTGTTTCCGAATCGGTACACGAAAATGACGCAGCGGCCACACACAGTACCTATAGGGAAGCCGAGCGGAGCAAAGTATTATGAAAATAGATTTCTCAAAATATCATACCGCACTTGAAAATGTCGAAACCCTCGAACATGCGGGCAGGGTAACAAAAATCGTCGGTCTTGCTGTTGAAGCAACCGGACCTGCTTCGAAAATAGGTGATATCTGTGAGATGTACACGCTGGATGGTGAGCGCAGTATGCGTGCAGAGATTGTCGGCTTTAGGGATGGTCAGACTTTGCTGATGCCGTTTGGAAGCGTCGAGGGGATTGGATTGGGGAGTTATGTAGTTTACACGGGCACATCACTCAAAGTGCCTGTTGGAAAAGAGCTGGCCGGCAGGATTCTTGATGCATTGGGGTATCCCTTTGACGATTTGCCGCGCCCCAAGGTCGAAGCATGGTATCCGGCAGAGAATGTGCCGCCCAATCCACTTGCACGAGAACGCATCAGCGAAGTGTTGCCTTTGGGCGTTAAGGCAATTGATGGAATGCTTACCGTTGGGCGTGGTCAGCGACTCGGAATTTTTGCAGGTTCAGGTGTTGGCAAAAGCACATTGCTTGGCATGATTGCCAGATATGCGGTTGCGGATATAAATGTCATTGTTTTGGTTGGTGAGAGAGGGCGCGAAGTTCGAGATTTTATTGAAAGGGATTTGGGAACGGAAGGTCTTAAAAAGTCAGTGCTTGTCATCGCAACTTCCGACCAACCGGCGCTTTTGCGATTAAAATGTGCGATGACCGGTACTGCGATTGCAGAATATTTCAGAGATTGCGGCTATAAGGTGCTGTTGCTGATGGATTCGTTGACACGCTTTGCAATGGCTCAGCGTGAGATTGGAATGGCGGCAGGTGAACCTCCTGTCTCAAGGGGATTTCCACCCTCGGTTTATGCTGTTTTGCCCAAATTGTTGGAACGCTCCGGCATGTCTGATAAGGGGTCGATTACCGGCCTTTATACGGTGCTTGTCGAGGGTGATGATATGAATGAGCCTATATCTGATACCGTAAGGGGGATTTTAGATGGGCATATCGTTCTTTCAAGGTCTATAGCAAACAGCAATCACTATCCACCAATAGATGTTTTGGGCAGCGTAAGTCGTGTTATGCCGGATATAGTCACTCGCGAGCATTTAGAGGCGTTTGGCTTTATAAAGAATATGCTCGCAGTTTATCGTGAGGCTGAGGATCTTATTAATATAGGGGCTTATAAACAAGGGGCGAATGCGCAGATTGACAAAGCGATAAGCCTCCGCTTATCGATTCAGTCTTTTTTGAAGCAGGATAAGGGAGATAGTTTTACTTTTGAGCAGATGCTTGAGATGATGACAAATATTGCAGATGATAATAATTAACGCATATGAAAAAATTCAAATTTTCACTTCAGGCATTGTTCGACTACAAAATTACGGTCGAAAAAATGCAAAAAGCCGAACTGAAAAAAGCAGAGCAAGCACTAACAGAACTTCTAAGCGAAGAAAAACGTCTGTTAGATGCATATGCCGGAAACGAGCAATCGCTCCAGCGGATTCTGGAAGCAAACAGCAATGTTGCTTTGGCGCTGGTTGAGCATGATGCATATTTTAGGTTTCTGAGAGATGCGTTGAGTGTTGTCAGGAAAAATATTGTGGAAGCGGAAGAGGTTGTGTGTGCGTGTCAGGAGCGGTTGATTGTGACAATGAAAGAAATAAAAACTTACAATAAACTGAGGGATGAGCAGTTTCAGGAATATAAAAAAGAAGTTCAGACAGAAGAGACAAAAGAAGTTGAGGATTTGGTGCAGCATGTGCGAAATGGCTAATATGTAAATCCCCCACAGCGTATCAGTAATACAAACACAACCCAATGCGCATAATACCATGGAGAGCAAAATGGCAGAAGATATTACCGATTTGACAGAAAACGAAGAACCAAAAACAAAGCAGAAAAAACCGCTGAAAGAAAAAAAGAAAAAAGAGCAAAAAATACCTAAAACGAAGAAAGAGGGTTTGGGTGAGACTTCCAATGGAAAGCGGTTAAGCCTCAAGGGTAAGCTAATTATTTTTGGAATTCTTGCAATTGTGCTAATCATTGTTATGCTCGGCACTCTGATGTGGTTTAACCTGTTTGGCGTAAGGGACATGACCGGCGCATTTCTGTATGAACCGATAATAGCTGTGGCCGTGTGGTTTAACTCTGAACTGACAACCCTGGAAGAAAAGCTGCAAATAGCGAGTGACCAACGAGAAAGTGCGCTTGACATACGCGAATCTGAGCTGAGCAGAAGAGCGCAGGAATTAACTGCGCGAGAGGAAGAAATTGCCGTGCGAGAGCTTGGTCTGGATAACCGCAGCACTGCGCTCGATAGGCGCGAAGAGCAATTAAATGACCTATTAGACACCTCTATACCCATATTCAGACGTGAGATGACTGATGAACAACGAGAGGATATGTTATCTTTGAGCAACACTTTAGCCCAAATGTCGCCTGATGATGCAGCACACATATTGGTTGAATTACCCGAAGCTATCGACGCCGCAGTTGTATTGTTTTTTATGGCTGAACGTAATGCAGGGGCTATATTGGCAGAGATGGAACCGGAATTTGCAGCAGATATCATACAGATACTGCTGGGCAACTGACGGGTCGCGCATCTGGATATTTTTGGCTGTAGCTTTGCGTGCTTTACATTTGTTTTGCTAATCTTTACCGACGTTATTACGATAAATAAAATGAGGAGGTGAAGAAATGCAGGCACCTATAGAAATCATGACTCAAATGATGAAAACGGCAGACTCAGCTATGGGCAGAAAATTCAGAGTAGAATCAAGCAGACAACCGGGCACAAAGTTTGAAGAAATGTTCGGAAATGCACTTGTAGAATCTCAGGCACAGCTCAGTTTGCAATCGAGACCGCCCGAAATAATGGAAGCGGAAAGTGAAAAGATATCCGAAAGCGTGCATGAGCCTGAACCATGCATAGGCGAAACCCAAGCAGCCGCAGTCATCACAAATCAAAATGAGATTATGCTTATGCTTGAAAGAGATAAGGAATCTGCTGCAACTCCTAAAGAGCGTGTGTATGCAGACCCACATAGCGGCATTGAAGACGGCGAGGTATTACTGTTAGCAAAACAGGCTGAAATAAAACAAATGAAACCTCAACCTGACCCGCAGCAGCAAGGCGCTGAAACAAAGATGTTTGAGGAAGTGGTTCATGAGGAAATAAAAACCATCCTCAAAGCTGACGTGCGCGAGACGGTGGGAACTGAGCAAGTAAATCGCGCAGGAATCGGAAGAGCGGAAATAGCAAATATACACAATAATTATGGTGGGATATCAGGGGATACAATGGCATGGATGCCACAAATAAGGACATCAGAACAACGTGGAAATCATGAAGACAACTTCAGAAATTCCCAAAATGACAATCTGAGCCCGTTGGAGAATGAAAATGATACAGCCCTGGCGGAGGGACGAAGTGAGCGCACCTTTGCCGAAAAAACTGAAGCAGCAATGGACAATACTCCTGTTGCGGCAGAGCAGTTATGTTATACGATCCCACTTTCAGACGGTATAGCGCCAGAACAGTTTCGGTCTGAGCAGCAGATGAGGCAAGCTTTTCATGATATGCCGGTCAAACCGGAGCATCTGTTTGATGAGATGATATCACGCCTCGAATCTATGAAAACAGAGTCGCAACGCACAATGACCATACACTTGAAACCTGAGTTTTTGGGTAAAGTTGCATTGGAACTGGCAATGGATGCTGCCGGGATTCATGTCAAGATCAGTGCAGCGGACAGTGGAGTTAAAACCATGATCAGCGGACAGATAACAGCGCTGATCGAATCGCTACAGGGCAAAGGGCTTGAAGTCGTTGAGGTTGAAGTGATATATACCGGAGTTGACAATGGTTCGTTTAAAGAAAACCGGGAACGCTCCTGGCAACCGAGTGGAAAGAGGCAAGCCCATCCGGAAAGTGATGCTACTGATGCAGTGACCTATTATATTGCACAGCAGCTAAGCTCAATAGATTATTACTTGGAATCCGGAGTCAGCTCTGTACAATACAGTGTTTGACGCTGATGCGGAGGTTTAGATTATGTCAGCAATTGATATGGTAAGCGCATTACAAAATCAAACTGCAATACAAAATCGCAATGCACAATCTAACGGAAATGCCGGTGATGTGATGGGCAGGCATGATTTTCTGATGCTTCTGTCTGCACAACTTCGGCATCAAGATCCGTTAAACCCTCAAAGCGATGCAGATTTTGCAGCGCAACTGGCACAATTTTCTGCACTGGAACAGATGATGAATATGAGCCAGTCGCTCACCTCAATGCAGGCATTTAGCCTGGTTGGCCAATATGTAATAGCCGAATCGCTCATTGATGGTAGAAAGATGGAAATTGCCGGTATCGTGGATAGTATATTTACTATGGATGGCAGAAAATTTGCGCAAATAGGTGCGCATCATGTGCCGGTATCGGATATAACTGAGGTCTTTGACGGTAGCATATTCCCTACCCCAGAGCAATTGATACAAACTTCAAACAACCTGATCGGGCGTATAATCAAGGCTCGGATTGGCGAGGGCGTTTTCGAAGGTGTCGTCATCGGTGTGTCTGTCAGTGAAAAAGGTCAAATGCAGGCTGCGATTGGGCTTGAAGACGGCGGAACAAAACTTGTGCCGGTGGGCAGCATCTTTGATATCAGAAGCGGAAGCGAAGTCCTATAAGGAGGAACCATATTATGATGCGCTCATTATTTTCCGGAATTTCCGGCTTAAGAAACCACCAGACGAGAATGGACGTTATAGGTAACAACATTGCAAATGTAAATACTGCGGGATATAAGACCAGCCGTGTTGTATTTCAGGATATATTCAGTCAGACAATGGCTGCGGGTCAGGCAAACACAGGGATTCAAGGCGGAACAAATCCTATACAAATAGGCCTTGGCATAAGGCTTTCGTCAATTGATATACTGCACACACGTTCGGCATTTTCTTCCACTGGCAGCCCAACTGATATGATGATAGACGGCGATGGATTTTTTATTTTGGGTGTTGAGAACGAGGATGGCAGCGGATACGATAGGCTCTATACCAGAGCCGGCAATTTCTCTATAGACAATGATGGATTTCTGGTTTCGAGCCACGGATTTTTCGTGATGGGATGGCAAAATCCAATAGTCTGGGGAATACTTTCCGAGGCGGTAGAGGAAGTTCCGGCAATCCCACCGGTAACAGACCCGGGTACGGGTGACATAATCACACCGGGCGTTCCGGGGACTCCGGGGCGCGATGAAATATGGGGATGGATTGACAATACCGGCGGTGATCCAGACTTAGGAGAAACTGCCCCGCGGTTCGGACGCATTTATGTCGGTGGGCTGGATTTTGGCCCTGACGGTGATTTTGGTTGGGATTGGCCGTCCATTGCAACCGGCGGCAGACTGCCCAATTTCTCAGTTTCTGAAAACGGGTCTATTTCTGTATTGGCAAATAACAGAGAGCTGGTCATAGGGCAGATTGAAGTAGCTGTATTTTCAAACCCGGCAGGATTGACAAAAGCCGGCAGTAGCCTATTTATTGAAACCGCATCCTCGGGGCCGCCAAATGATTCGGTGCCGGGGCTTGATGGAGCGGGAATCATTATGGGTGGCGGACTTGAAATGAGTAATGTTGATTTGGCAAACGAGTTTACAGATATGATCGTCACACAACGTGGATTTCAAGCCAATTCCAGAATTATCACAGTATCCGACACAATGCTCGAAGAGCTTGTTAACCTCAAGCGCTAGTTAACTCCTACCCCCCCACGCCCAGCAATGGAGGTAATTATGATCCTTGTAACCAGAATCAACAGAGTCTCTCAATTTTATGTAAACGAGGACATGATAGAATTTATCGAGGAAACGCCGGATACGATTTTGAGTCTCAGTACCGGCAAAACAATTGCGATAATGGAATCGCCACTCCAAGTCATTGAGATGATTCGTTCGGAAAAAATACGAATCAAACTTGCAACTGAATTTTAGTGTGTGGATAAAATCGTATATTTTGACAAAGGAGTGAATATAGTTTGTCAGAGATATTATCACAATCCGAAATAGACGAACTATTAAACACGCTCATGGCAGGCGATTCCGCTAGCTCAACAGAGCCTGTCGAGGGAACATCCGCAATAAAAGTCAGAGAGTACGACTTCCGAACTGCCAATAGATTTCCGAAAGAGCAAATGCGTACATTCCAAGTTGTTTTTGAAACATTCAGCCAGTTGTTTTCCAACAGGCTGTCGAGCATTTTGAGAGTGTCTTGTGAATGTGAGATACTTTCGATAGAAGAGTGTTCCTACAGTGAATTTAACAATTCACTTTCTGCACCGGTAGTTCTGGCAATAATGAATGCACCACCATTACTGGGTTCGCTAGTGCTACAAATATCTCCCGAGTTTGCATATATGCTCATCAGCAGGCTTTTTGGCGGAGGTAGTGCAGGGGAAAACTCAAAACAATTTACCGAAATAGAACTGGCTTTGATAGAGCGGGTATTGCGACAATCGGTAGCAATGTTTGATGAAGCTTGGGATAAGGTTATAGCGCTTTCTACGCAAATCGATAGAATCGAAACCAGCCCCCAGTTTGCACAGGTAACAGCCCCCAATGAGCCGGTTGCAGTAATAATTCTCAACATTACCATGGGTGAAGAAACAGGTCTTATAAGCCTTTGCGTCCCTCATACGGCAATCGAGCCGGTATCACAGCAACTGAACACCCGCATGTGGTTTTCATCAAGTGGGTTGCGCGACGATGATGGCAAAAAAGCAGAAAGGTCTTTGATGCTTGCCGGCAAGCTTTTGCAAACCCCCATCCCAATCACCGCACTTTTTGAACAAACTCCGGCCACCGTATCAGATATTTTTAACCTTCAAATCGGCGATGTCATCAAGCTGGATCATGCGATTCGGCAACCCCTTACTATTAAGATTTCACACATTCCAAAGTTTCGAGCCGTGATTGGAACTTTCGGGCAAAAATACGCAATGCAAATCGTCGATGTTATCCAAGAGGAGAAGCCTAATGAATCTATCGCAAGATGAAATACAAACCTTGCTTGCAGACGATGCTTTAGAAGATGACGCTGATGTGGTATCTGAAGAAATAATGTCACCAGAGGAGATTGCTGCAATGCTTGACGAAACTGCAGGAGAGGGATCTGGTGACGGCGACTTAGGTTCGGACGACACCATGAATCTTGAAACCATTGCGGCAGATGCAGAGAATTCAGACTCTGCTGATGGTGTTGATATATTAGACGGTTCGGCGGCGGGGGCAGCAGATACACCTGTAGAACCAAGTAAACATACAAACGATTCTTCGATAAGTGAAAATGCAATTTCGGGAATGTTGACTGACGAGGAGGTTGATATTCTCGGTGAGATTGGGAATATAAGCATGGGTGCAGTTGCGACCACGATGTATTCACTTCTGGACAGAAGAGTCAGCATAACCACCCCACGAGTCAATGTTTATAATGCAAAAGACGTATTGTCTATCTATAAGATTCCTTTCGTTGTAGCAACTATAGAATATGTTGAAGGTATAGACGGAACAAATTTGCTGGTTTTGAAAGTCGAAGATGCTGCGCTTATTACGAATTTGCTCATGGGTGGGGATGGGGTTGTTCCGCAGCCTATAGAACTCAGCGAGCTGCATATAAGCGCAATGAGTGAGATAATGAACCAGATGATGGGCGCATCCTCGACTTCTTTGTCCAAACTGCTCAAAGAGCATATAAATATTTCTCCGCCTAAAAGCATAGAAGTTGATGCAGGATTTGATGTTTCGATTCTGTTTGACAATATTGACATGGTCACAAAAATCAGTTTCGATATGGAAATCGACGGGCTACTCAAAAGTGAACTGATTCAGTTAATGCCATATGATGTCAGCAGAGATTTTGCAAAGAGGTTTATGCATACGGATATCAGCGCGCCAGCTTCAATGTCTCCGCTGGAAAAGGCTTCTGCGGAAGTGCAACCAAAGCCTCCACTTTTAAAAACGCAGAGCCCACAGACGCAGCCTTCCCAAACGCCCACCCCACCTGTGCCCTCATCGCCCCAATCAAACCCACATCAGCAACAGTCGGCTGTGCCTGCGGCATCTTATGCACAGGGGTACCAACAGCAATCGCCATATTATCCACAACATCCGTCTGAGTCTTATCCGTCATATCCTGCGCAAGGTCAGGGCAGACTTGTAGATGTTCACCCGATGCAGTTTCAGGCGTTTGATGCTCCGAGCTTGCAAGGGGAGTCAAAGGGTATAGGCCTTGTTTATAACATTCCTTTGCAGGTGACCGTTGAGCTGGGTAAGACAAAAAAAGAGATCAGTGAAATCTTAGAGTTTAATACCGGAACAATAGTTGTGCTTGACAAAGTTGCAGGAGATCCGGTTGAGATTGTTGTAAATGGTAAGCTTATTGCCAGAGGTGAGGTAGTCGTTATAGATGATAATTATGGTGTCAGAATAACTGACATCATGGGCGGGTGAAGAGCAGTTATCTATTTTGAAAGGACGTGAATAGTGTGGGTATAGTTGATACCAATATCCTTCTGGAAACCGGTACGAACGAGTTGGAAATACTTGAGTTTGTCATAACAGGAAACAGCTATGGCATCAACGTGGCCAAAATCACCGAACTGATGCAAATTCAGGAGGTTCAAGAAATGCCGCTTTCGCATCCATGTGTTGAAGGCGTGTTCCAACCGCGCAGTGAAGTTTATACGATTGTTGACCTTGCAAAATATCTTGGAATGAGGGAGTCGGAATTTCCCGAAAAAGATATTTTCATCATTACTAATTTCAATAAGATGAACATCGCTTTTCACGTTCATGCTGTTGAGAGCATTTTTCGTATTTCTTGGCAAGATATTGAAAAGCCTGACAGCATAATTTACGGTGGGCAAGAAGGTGTCGTAACCGGTATTGCTAAAGTAAATGATAGGATAATATCAATACTTGATTTTGAAAAAATCACATTTGACATCAGTCCGGAAACAGGCATTGATTTGGATACGGTCAAAGAATATCAGGGGCTGGACAGGGAACACATTCCAATCGTTGTGGCTGAAGATTCCGCACTTCTGAGAAAGATGCTGACCGAAGCGCTTCATACTTCGGGGTATTATAATCTGCACATATTCAATAATGGTGAGGAAGCTTGGGAATATATCAACACAGTCAAAGCGGAAAATCCACTTGAAGTTTTATCAAAAATAAGTTGCGTGATAACCGATATTGAAATGCCAAAAATGGATGGGCATAGACTCACAAAGCTCATAAAATCAGATGCACAGCTAAAGGATATGCCGGTCGTTATATTCTCTTCTCTTATTGATGAGAATATGCAAAAAAAGGGCATTGAGGTTGGAGCGGATGCTCAGCTCTCAAAGCCCGAGATTGCTAACTTGGTCGGAGTTGTGGATGATATGATAGTCCAAAACAGGGTGATGACAAGTTGTGCAACTTTGCAGATGCAGCCTGGGTGACGACCTAAGCGTGGCACTTTTTTGCTCGCAATGCGTAGGGCGTGTATCAAAACGAAGAGTTTTGGTACACGCCCGTTTAATATAGCCACTAAAGCTTATCTCGATAGCTCTCTTCAATGCTCCGAAACACAGCGCTGACCTCGGGAATAATGTCAACAAGATCAGGGTCAAATTGAGAGCCACGCCCCTCTGCAATGATTTTGAGTGAAACGTCATGAGAATAAGCACCTTTGTAACAACGGGGATTGACCAGCGCATCGTACACATCAACTATTGAGATAATCCTTGCCGAGAGAGGGATTTCTTCGCCCTTCAAACCGCAGGGATAACCCAGTCCGTCCCAGCGTTCATGATGATAGTGACAAATATCATTAGCATGTTTTAAGTACATATCAGTGTCCGGCAATGTTGCCGAAATATTATCTATAATCTGGTTCCCTATAGACGTGTGCGCCTTGATAATGTCAAATTCCTCTGGTGATAACTTTCCGGGCTTTAGCAGAATGTTGTCGGAAATGCCAATCTTGCCGATATCATGGAGTGCCGAGGCTTTGATAAGTGACAAAACATTTTCAGCAAGCAGTGTGGTTCGGAATTTCTCCATTTCAAGCATCTTGGCAATCAAAATCTCGGTAAGCAGCGTGGTTCTTCGGATATGAGCGCCGGATTCAAGATTGCGATACTCAATGATTGTCGCAAGAATTTCAAGGGTTTGCTCATATGTCCTTGTGACTTCTGCGGCTTTTTTCTCGACAAGCTGCTCAAGCCGATAACGATAGCGTGCTAGGTTGATGTGGTTATCCACACGTGCTCTGACTATATCATGATTAAAAGGCTTTGTGACATAATCAGCAGCACCGGATTTTAGTCCGAGCGACTCAGTCTCTTCGGAATCCGCTGCAGTGATGAACAGCACTGGAATATGTTTGGTGCTGCTTGTGTTTTTCATTCTTTCAAGAACTTGAAAGCCATCGATATCGGGCATCATGATATCAAGGAGGACAACAGTCGGGGACAAGTTATCCTCAAAAAGGATTTTGAATGCCTCGCCGCCACTGCCTGCCTCTACGATATCGTAATCATCTTTAAGCATTTCCGCCAGAATAATTCGATTGATCTCAATATCATCAACAATAAGGATGACATCACGAGCTTCATGCTTCATTAATATGTCCTCATTACGACTGGATTTCAGAAATAATCTGCTCAGTTACATTATAAACGTCTTTGAGCTCTTCTAATTTGGCGGTATGGTCAAGTCCGTCTTTAATAAGCAACTCTAATTCGGCAGAAACCGCCCTGAGCTTAATCAACGAAAGATTTGCAGCAACGCCTTTCATGGAGTGCACTGCACGAGAAGCCTCTTCAGGAGTTCCATGCTCAAGCGCTTTTTCAAGTTCGCCTAGCGGCTTGCTGTCAAGAAAACGCCCGAGTAGCTTATGATAAAGCCCGGCATTTCCCCCCACACGCTTCAGCGCATCATCAATATCAATATATTCACTATTTACATAATTCAAACGAATCACTCCTAAGCAAATACTATCACTTTTAAAGCTAAAAAGCAATATCTATCCGAGCACATCACTCATATCATATAATCTGGGTTTGGTTACCTCTGCCATGAATCTGGCGGCTTTGATAGCGCCGGTAGCAAAAACCTCGCGAGATGAAGCGGAGTGTCGCAACTCAATGACTTCGTGCGGCCCTGCAAAAATGACTTCATGTTCTCCGACAATAGTGCCGCCCCGAACAGCCGAAATCCCAATTTCGAAAGAACTGCGTGGCTCACGCGTGCGCTCCCGCTCATAGACATACTTTGCCTCATAAGGCAACGCAGACGATGCAGCATCGGCAAGCATCAAGGCGGTTCCGCTGGGTGCATCGACTTTACGCCTGTGATGGCGCTCAACAATCTCAACATCAAACTCTTTGCCGAGCACTGTGCAGGCTCTCTTGATCAGGTCGGCCAGAAGGTTTATACCGAGCGACATATTGCCTGAGCGGAAAACAGGGAAACTCATTGCCGAACTTTCTATCAAGGCAGATTGCTCCGGTGCATACCCTGTTGCGCAAAGCACCAGCGGTATTTTCCTAATCTTAGAAAATGTCAGTAGGTGTTCAAGTGCTGAGGCGCTTGAAAAATCGACAAGGACATCTGCATCGCCTTTGAAATCAGCAGGATTCGAAAAAACAGGGAAACCATCAAGTTGCCGGCTATCGATATCGAAACCGGCAACTATAGTAATATCTTTTTCACCTGATGCAATTGCGGTGACCGCCTTGCCCATAAAGCCGTTACATCCGGATATGATAAGCTTTAGCATGACAGAAGCCCCATTGCATCCAGAGATTTGCGTAGCTTCTCAAGATTTCCCGGCGCAAGCTCACAAAGCGGCATACGTGGCTCACCGACATCCAAACCCATCAGGTTCAGCGCAGCCTTTACAGGCATTGGGTTAACTTCGATAAACAATTTGTCGATGAGGTCGAGATATTTGAGTTGTATCTCCGCACCGCGCTTGAAATCCCCCTCAAGGCAATATCTGGTCATATCGGCGACGGCCTGCGGCACTACATTTGCAAGTACCGAAATAACGCCCTTTGCACCAATAGACATCATAGGAACCGTATCCTCATCGTTGCCGCTCCATATATACAACTCGTCGCCGCATAAAGCCAGCGTTGATGAAATAAGCGAGAAATTACCGGAGGCTTCTTTGATGCCGTTTATGTTGGGGTGCTTTGCCAGCGTGACATAGGTCTCCACAGTAAAAGACATGCCTGTCCTACCGGGAACGTTATATAGGATTACCGGTGTGTTTACTCTGTCTGCAACATAACTAAAATGTTTTATAAGACCGAGCTGAGAAGTCTTGTTATAATACGGAGTGACCAAAAGAAGTGCATCGGCGCCTGACTTTTCAGCCTCTTGCGAAAGGAAAAGCGCATCTTTTGTATCATTGCTGCCGGTTCCGGCGATGACTTTGACCCGGCCATCTACATATTTGACACAATGGTCAGTTGTTTTGATGTGTTCTTCGAGCGATTGCGTTGAGTTTTCTCCGGTAGTTCCGCAAATAGTTATCGCGTCGATACCTCTATCTATTTGGAAATCAATAAGTTCGTCAAGTTTTTTAAAATCTACTTCACCGTTGCGAAATGGAGTCACGATTGCTGTTGCTGCGCCTGTAAAAACCGGGGTTTTCATTCTATTAAACATCCTTTCAAGATACAGACAAAGGAGTCAGTGAACCAAACCCACTTGTTGAGGGCTGATATACTTGTTGCCGCAGAGATTGTGAGTATCCGGTTCGTAGTTACAAACTCCATTTGTCAATTGTTAGTTGCTTATGTACCCATCAGCACACAGAAGTTCTGCCAGTAGAACAGCCCCGCCGGCTGCGCCGCGCAATGTATTGTGGCTAAGGCCTATGAATCTGTAATCGTACTGTGTATCCGGGCGCAAACGACCGAGTGAAACGGCCATGCCGTTTTCAAGCATACGATCCAGTTTTGTTTGAGGGCGATTTTCTTCTTCAAAATAATGAAGAAACTGCTTTGGCGCTGATGGAAGAGAAAGTATTTGTGGACGGCCTTCAAACTCGCTCCAAAAACACTTGATTTCTTCAATTGTGGGTTTTTCGTTGAAAGCCATGAATACTGCGGCCATGTGGCCATCAGTCGCCGGAACACGGATACACTGAGATGTGATTTGAAGCGAATCAGAAGGCACAATAGCTCCATCGGTTATCTTACCCCAAATTTTCAGTGGTTCCTGCTCAGACTTTTCTTCCTCGCCGCCAATGTATGGAATCACATTGTCCACCATTTCAGGCCATGTTTCAAAGGTTTTGCCTGCGCCGGAAATAGCCTGATATGTACATACAAGGGCGCGAGTGAGTCCGAAGCGTTCTTTGAGGGGATGAAGCGCAGGAACATAGCTTTGGATTGAGCAATTGGACTTGACCGCTATGAATCCGCGCCCCGTCCCCAATCGCTTTCGCTGTGCCTCAATTATCTCAAGATGCTCTGGGTTTACTTCCGGAATGACCATTGGAACATCAGGAGTCCAGCGATGAGCACTGTTGTTGGACACAACAGGGCATTCTGATTGCGCATAAGCAAGCTCAAGAGCCTTGATTTCGTCTTTTTTCATATCAACCGCAGAAAAAACAAAGTCAACGCGTTCTGCAATAGCCCGTATATCATTTTCAGCAGAAAGGACTTTAAGGCTCTTTGCAGATTCCGGTAAAGGATTGCTGATTTGCCATCGGCCTGAGACAGCCTCTTCATAGGTTTTGCCTGCAGAACGAGTGCTCGCGGCCACAACTTCAAGCTCAAACCATGGGTGATTATTTATGAGAGAAATGAAACGCTGACCTACCATTCCAGTAGCTCCAAGCACCCCAACTTTATACTTTTTCATAACAATATCCTCCGGGAAAATCAAAAAAAATCATCAGCAGGACTAGTCAACCAGCTGATTTTGTAATATAATGTCACGAGATGTTACCACTGCGTAACAAATTTATACCATCAAAAACAGATAGCGCTCCGCCTTATGGTGGTTATTGCCGGAACAAACACGGCATAAAATTGCGTATGCGCCGTTATGAAGTTTCAACGGGTTTGATGATGTTTTAACTTGGGATTCACGATATCATACATAAAAGTGAATGTCAATAAAAAGGAGATGTTATATGAGATTAGCCAGAAAGTGGCGGGGTCTGTTCACCTTACTTATCGTAGTATGTATATTGATGCCGCTTGCACAACCTGCGGCGGCATCGTTTCGCCCTCAGTTTACAACACTAAGAATAGGTTTGTTTTTTGGTTCAACAGCCTTGCCATCTGCAAACCTCCAAAATGCTGATGGGTTCGGCAGAGGATTTGACTTTGGGGTTTTCGACAACAACAGGAACTTTGTTCCAATCGGGGCAGGAACAAATGAAACCAGAATAACGATAGTTATTGACCGCAACATGGTTTGGAATCCTGATGCGGCAGAAGGCCGGGGAGAATTTCGTGAAGGGACGTCGGGGAATGTCGTGCTCGGGGCATTCCACGTTAAATTAAATCCCGGATTTGCTACATTCGAAGAAGCAAGCGCTGAGGCTGCAAGACATCAGGGCGCTTTTGTCAGATATATGGCGGGGCAGCCAAACCCGTTTTTTGTTATGATTGGGCAGCATACCACCAGAGAAGCGGCTAATGCAGCTATGGCAAATCTTGCAATAGCCAACTCCGAGGTTTGTGCAGGTACACAACATACGATTAAGATTGTGCGAACCGGTACAAATGTTGTTTTATTTGAGTTTGATGCCGGTGCAACGCCGTTGGGAATCATGCCGAGGTCGATTGCCGGGGAAAATCCTGAAACATGGTTTCGCGGCCTGAGATACCACGGTGGATTTTCATATCAAAGGCGTGACAACGGGCTGCTCACTGTAATCAATATGGTAGATATCGAGGACTATGTCAAGGGAATATTGCCATACGAAATGAGTAATACTTGGCCGATTGAAGCGCTGAAAGCACAGGCTGTGACAGCGCGAACATTTGCAATCCGCTCGCTGGGTAGACATGCTTCATCAGGATTTGATCTCTGTGTTGAAGTACATTGTCAGGTATACCGTGGCAGGGGGCTAGCCAACGAAAGAACAGATCAGGCAGTCAGGGATACAAGAGGTATGTACGTAACTTTCGAAGGCAGACCTGCGGAGACAGTCTATGCGTCATCTAATGGCGGAGCTTCCGAGAATGTAGAAAATGTCTGGGTGGAGTCGCGCCCGTATTTGCGCGGTGTGATTGATCCTTTTGAGGCGGATGTTGCAAGAAGAATTGCAGGATATAACTGGACTGTGCGGCACACGCCTGCACAGCTCACTGCGCGCCTGCGTGAGCGAATTACAGGATTTAACCTTTCAACAGTTGCTGCGGTAAGGGTTTCGCAGCGGTCTCCTACCGGCAATGTAATCGGTGTTACGATTACTGATGTAAATGGCAGAACCCATACGCTCAATGGAAGGGCGCAGTTGGTTGCGGGTCTTGGCACTCCGACCATGAACTTTGATATAGTCGGGGGCGAGACATGGCAGCCGGGCGGTATATTTGCAAATGATCCGGCACGCCAAGTAAATCATGGTGCACAGGTGTTCGCTATTGATGGCAGTGGCTCGGCAAGTTCTGTGTCATCGGCCAATATGCGTGCGATAACCGGCACAGGAAGTGTTGAGACAATTACCGGAGAAGCGGCCGGAGGTGGCACCGGGGGTGGCACAGGTTTAATAGGCGGTGTGTTCACCTTTAATGGAACCGGTAGCGGCCATCAGGTTGGAATGAGCCAATGGGGCGCGTTTTCAATGGCACACTATCATGGACTTACGTTCAGGGATATCATACATTTTTATTTCACCGGAGTGGAGATTACAGAAACATATCCCGGATGGTAATATAAACGAAAGAAGAAGTATAATGCAAAAGAGTGATTTTTATTTTGACCTCCCGGAGGAGCTAATCGCACAAACACCAATCGAACATCGCGAACAATCAAGGCTATTGATGATGGACAGAAAAACCGGAGCGTTGGCGCACCATCATTTTTATGAACTTCCCAATTTGCTTCGTAAAGGCGATTGCCTTGTACTTAACGATTCTCGCGTGATTCCGGCAAGGCTGCTTGGCAGAAAAGACACAGGAGGTGCGGTAGAACTCGTCCTTTTGCGTGAGATGGAAGCACCTGCCAATCAGATGTTGGCGAATAACACCTCTGTAGGGGCGCACGCACCCGGTAATACAATAACATGGGAATGTTTGGTTAAACCTGGGCGTAAAATCAAAGCAGGTGCAAAACTCATCTTTGGCGATGGAGAACTAACCGCCGAAGTCACCAATGAGACAGACGGCGGAAACAGGCTTATAAAATTCTTTTTTGATGGCATATTTATGGAAGTGCTTGAAAGGCTAGGCAGGATGCCGTTGCCTCCATACATCCATGAGGAACTGGAAGACGCAGAGCGCTACCAAACAGTGTACTCCAAAGTCAGCGGCTCGGCAGCAGCACCTACGGCTGGGCTTCATTTTACGAATGAGCTGCTCGAAGAAATCGCCGCCCGAGGTATTGAAATACGTTACATAACGCTTCATGTGGGGCTTGGCACATTCCGTCCGGTTAAAGTTGATGATATAGAAGATCACCAAATGCATGCAGAGTATTTTATAATCCCAGAAGATACGGCAGAAACGGTCAATCGTGTAAGAGCAAACGGCGGGCGTGTCGTAGCAGTAGGAACGACTTCTTGCCGCGCACTCGAATCCTGTGCCGATGATGCGGGTATCATCACCCCATTTTCAGGGTTTACAGAAATATTTATTTACCCCGGATATACCTACAGGGGAATCGATGGGCTTATAACAAATTTCCACCTGCCCGAAAGCACATTGATCATGCTGGTTTCCGCATTTTGTGGCAGAGAGAACACCCTCAATGCCTACAAAGAGGCCATTGAAAAACGTTACAGGTTCTTTAGTTTCGGGGACGCAATGCTGATCGTGTGATAGGGTCTTCTGACCACGTGACTTACGCAGGCTTCTGGTGCCGACTCCCGGCAGCCTGAAATGAAATTCATGAAAGATAGTATAAGCTTTCTGAGTTGCAGGTATGGCATATAGCTACATAAGAGTTGAGTAAAGCTGAAACAGCGTGCTATAGTAGCATAATTGATATGTGACAAATAAAAAAAGAATAATGGCACCCGAAATAAAGTCTGCATGGATCAAATGCGTTGAGCCCATGCAGACTTTTTGAGTGCCCTCTGTATGTGTTTTACAATTTTTTACGACAGCATCTTTTTGAGCAGCTCATTAACAGACTGAGGATCAGCCTTTCCGGCTGTTTTTTTCATAACCTGTCCGACAAGAAATCCAAATACTTTTTGGCTTCCGCCCCGATACTCCTGCACTGATTTCTCGTTTTCCGCAATCACCGCTTGTACGGCGGCTTCTAAAAGTCTGGTGTCACTGACCATTGCAAGCCCATTTTCTTCAACATAAGCCTTAGGGTCAATGCCCTGTTCATATACTTTCAATAGAAGCTTCTTACCCACAGCACGATTGACTATTTTATCATCAACCAATGCGATTACCGCAGCAAACTTTTCACAGTCTATATCAATCTCATCATCGCTTACACCTGCCGTTTTAGATATACTCAGCAAATCACCCATAATCCAATTTACAACTTCTTTTGGCTTGCTTACATGCCCGAGTACTGCGTCAAAAATCCGGCATAGGTTCAGGCTGCTTGTGATGATTCTGCTGTCGTATTCAGGAAGCTGCAGCTGCATTGTCATGCGCTCAAATCTTACATGCGCCGGTTCAGGCAGTGTTTTGCGAACATGATCAATCCACGCCTCATCAATGAAAACCGGCATGAGTTCGGGATTCGGGAAATAGCGATAGTCGGCGGCTTCTTCTTTTTCTCTCATGGAAAACGACATGCCGTTATCATCATCCCAGCGCCTCGTTTCCTGAACCAGTTTCTCAGCTTTGGTTTCCAGCGCATTGATGTGCCTCTGGGATTCAAATTCAATCGCCCGGGCTATTGCTTTTATTGAATTCATATTTTTTATTTCAGTCCGTGTCCCCAGTATATCGCTGCCCATCTCACGCACGGAAATATTCACATCACAACGCATCGACCCTTCTTGCATCTTGCAATCTGAAATACCTGCGAAACTGAGCAACGACCGCAATTTGTCAAGATATGCGGTGACCTCATCAGCTGTGCGGAAATCAGGATTCGAAACAATTTCAACAAGTGGAACAGATGTCCGGTTATAGTCTACTAAAGTCGAGCGCGTGCGTGGGTCATGTACAAGCTTTCCGGCATCCTCTTCGATGTGGATTTGTTTCAGTGTAATGCGTTTTGAGCCTGCTTCCGTTTCAATATCCACCCATCCATTTTGGCATATGGGCGCAAAAAATTGGGTGATTTGATATCCGGTGGGCAAATCCGGATAGAAGTAGTTTTTTTTGTCAAATGTCATAACAGCGCTAATCTCACTGTTTGTCACCAAAGCTGCAGCGATGCCCAACTCTACCGCCCGCTTGTTTATCACTGCAGGCATTCCGGGCATTCCGGAACATGCCGGGCAAACATTTTCATTCGGGTCTGCCCCGAATTTGGCAGAGCATGAGCAAAAAAGCTTTGATTGCGTTGATAGTTCTACATGGACTTCAAGACCCATTACCACTTCATATTTCATATATGCTTCCTATCTTTTAGTACCGTATTTAAAACATCCTCCCGCCCAGGAGCAACCATCAGCGTGAGCGCATTTCCTCCGCACGGCATAGTCACTGCGGGCAAACCGCAAAGCCTCGAAAGGCACGGAAATGGAGCGGCAATAATATCACATTGGTCAAATTGCAGCGCATCTCTCATCAGCCGCCTGATGCGCATTGCTTTATCGTAGAGTCTTGTATAGTTTTCCTGTGACAAAACCAAAGCGCCCATGAGTGCAGCCAGCTTAACCTCCAAGCCAAATGCCTCAGTACGGCTCTTTGTGTAGAGTTCTTGAAGGCTGGTATACTCTTTTGTTCTATATCCGAATTTAATACCATCATATCTGCTGATGTTATTTGAAAACTCCGCACAACAAAGAATTTGCATGACTGGGGCATATAGCTCGGAATATTTGAGTTCGATATCAACAATCTCAACATCGCCGAGCCGCTCCAGTAAATGTGAGCTTATCGAATCGAAATTGTCAGAAAACACGTTTTTTGGTAAAGCGATTCTTAGTTTATGTTCTGGATGTTCCATGGGTTGAGCGTTATCATTATCTAAGCGCTGCTCAGCCTGCATCACCCCGTCCTTATCATCAAATCCCGAAATGATCGAAAGCGCACGAAAGCCCTCCACCAGAGACTTACATATAATGCCAATCTGATCCATTGACGCAACGGCTGGAACCAGTCCATATCGTGAAACTGTGCCATAGGTTGGCTGAATATAATATAGTCCGAGCGCAGCCGCTTCCAAACTGACCGCTCCGGTATAGTCGTTACACAACGCAAATGCCGCAACGCCATCGGCAACAGCGGCGGCGGCTCCAGAGCAGGAGGAGGTTTCAAGCGACGGAAAGAGTCCCCCGACGCCAAATTCATCCATGCGCATCTTGCCAAGAATCGTCACCCCGGCTGATTCGAGCTTCGTCACTGCGGTTGCATCGATTGGCGATATAAAATCTGCCAGCATTCTTGAACCGGCAGTCACAGGACTGCCTTTTTTCATAATCGAATCTTCCAAAACAGCGCAATCTGCGCCACCAGAATGGTTTGTATCATATTTTGTAACGAAATAATCCAAACTTTTCATACCTCACATTATCTAATCCAGCGTTCCTGGGACTTGAAAATACCCATCATACTGCTCAGGTGCATTTTTCAAAATCTCATCACGAGACATCATTTTATCAGCGACATCCTCTCGCAAAACATTTTGTAGCTGAGGCACCGAAACTAAAGGCAAAATGCCGCTTGTATCTACTGAGTCAAGCGCAGAAAAGCTTTCTTTCAAGCCTTCTATGTGCATAGCGAGTTGCTTTCGCTCCGCTTCGTCCAAATCAAGCATTGCCATAGCTTCGTATCCATTAATTTCAAGCATAGTCGATTCACCCTAAATTCATTTCTTTGTAAACACTGACATAAAGATATCATGAATTTGTTGACATGTCGATATAAAATAATTATTATTCTAGTTGTGTGGCGTAATTGATTTAACTCCGCATAATAATTCAGTTAGGAGAATGTCTGTGACTAAGGTTTTTCTGTGCAAAGAGACAACTAAGGATGAGACCCGTATTGCACTGGTGCCATCTGATGTCAAATCACTCGCCGCAATGGGGTACGAGATTGCGGTTGAAAGCGGCGCTGCGCAAAACATCGGCTATACCGATGGGGATTATGCCGCAGCGGGAGCAAAAATAGTCTCAACACTCAACGAAGGATATGATTTTGCTGAAATCATCGTCCGCATAAACAAACCCGATAGCGTAGCAGGAATTAAGGAAAACACGTTGCATATAAGTTCATTCGATGTCTTTAACGAAAAGGCATCTGTCCATGAATTTGCCAATGCAAAAATTTCAACTATTAGTCTGGAAATGATGCCCAGAACGACACTCGCACAAAAAATGGACATCCAAAGCTCACAAGCCTCTCTTGCGGGTTATTATGCGATTATCCTGGCAGCGTCAAAGCTGCCTAAAATTTTCCCAATGATGATGACACCATCCGGAACCATATCTCCGGCCAAAGTGTTTATCATTGGCGTAGGTGTAGCCGGGCTTCAGGCCATAGCCACCGCAAAAAGACTTGGAGCGCGAGTAGAGGCATTTGATACCAGGCCGGTTGTTGAAGAGCAGGTCAAATCTCTGGGTGCAAAGTTTGTGAAAATTGACCTGGGTGAAATGGGGCAAACAGAGCAGGGATACGCTAAAGAGCTGACACCGGAGCAAATCGAACTTCAGAGAAATGCACAAGCAAAAGTCTGTGCACAATCGGACATCGTTGTAACAACTGCTAAGGTGTTCGGGCGTAAAGCCCCACTATTGCTTACAAAAGATATGATCCAGCAAATGAAACCCGGTTCAATCATCATAGACATGGCCGTAAAGACAGGTGGTAATGTTGAAGGCTCCGACCCCGAAAAAGAGGTGTTCCTTGATAACGGTGTAAGCATAATAGGCGGAGACAGTCTCGAACGCTTTATTCCCAAGGATGCATCAAATATGTTCTCAGGCAATGTCTTTGCATTGCTAGAGCATTTTTGGGATGCGGAGAACAAAAAGTTTTGTCTCAATACCGAGGACGAAATAATCCAAGGTTGTCTGATCACTGCTGACGGAAAAATATTACGCGCTTTATAATCAAGCGAAGAGCGCGTCGCGACCGAGCCGAGCTCGGTCATGACCGAACGAGCGCAGATTACACGAGGTTCAAAACCGTGCGGTCTCTGCCCTGGGGTTAATACCTTTTATAGTGCCTGCACCAAAATCACAAATTAATGTTACACAAACCCCTAATCCCTAAAAATAAGGAGTGGAAATATGGATACAATCCTTCTGATATTTATTTTTGTTATCGCTGCATTCCTTGGAAAAGAGCTGATTTCCAAAGTTCCATCGCAACTTCATACGCCCCTGATGTCTGCAACAAATGCCATATCGGGAATCACCGTCGTCGGAGCATTCGTCGCACTTGCCGCATCTGCTGGGGGCGGCACATTGGGTATGGTTCTTGCGTTTATAGCTATTGTGCTTGCGACCATAAACCTCGTTGGTGGATTTATGGTAACAGAGCGTATGCTTGAAATGTTTCGCAAAAAGGAGGATAAGAAATAATGATTATCAACCTTGCTTATATCATCGCGTGTGTACTTTTCATATTGGGCATAAAAAATCTGAACAAACCCTCTACTGCGCGTAAAGGTAACATGCTTGCTGCATTGGGTGTGCTGATTGCTGTGGTCGCAGTATTTTTTGAAAATGATGTCGTCCAATCATGGAATGCGGATAATTTCATGCAAAACGGTTATGTCTGGATCATCATTGCATTGGTTATCGGCTCAATCATAGGCCTTATCTGGTCGAAAAAAGTGAAAATGACCGGGATGCCGGAATTGGTTGCGTTGTATAACGGCTTCGGTGGACTGGCCTCAGCCTTGGTTGCTTTTGTGCAGTTTCTCCAGGCACCCGAGGGCAACGATGCAATAGCCTCTGTCGCCATTGGCATAGCCATCTTCATCGGTGCTCTTGCATTTTCCGGCTCAATGCTTGCGTGGGGTAAGCTTTCAGAAAAAATTACAGGGCGGGCGATTGTATTTAAAGGACAAAACGCCTTGAATCTGCTTTTACTACTTGTTGTGATTGCAACCATTGTTATTTATGCCCTGCCAGGCATAGATTCATCAATAAGGTTCACCGCAATCATTGTGCTGTCTGCGGTCTCGCTTGTGTTTGGTATAACCTTTGTCTTGCCGATAGGCGGGGGAGATATGCCGGTGGTTATTTCCTTGATAAACAGCTTCACAGGCCTCGCAGTGGCGGCGGCAGGCTTCATCATTTCCAACACAGTGCTTATCGTAGCCGGGTGTTTGGTCGGTGCATCAGGCACTATTTTGACACTAATCATGTGCAAGGCGATGAATCGTTCTGTCGGCAATCTCCTATTTAGCGGCTTTGGCGCAGTTGATTCCGGCTCCGGAAAAGGCCCCGGAGCGGAGCCAAAATCCATCTCTGCTGAGGACGCTTATCTGATTTTGGAAGCGGCCCAATCTGTCGTTTTCATTCCCGGTTATGGTATGGCTGTTGCACAGGCGCAGCATGTCGTCAAGGAACTTGCCGAAAAGCTTGAAGCAAACGGTGCAGAGGTAAATTATGCAGTCCACCCGGTTGCAGGCAGAATGCCGGGGCACATGAATGTGCTTTTAGCGGAAGCGGACATTCCGTATGAGCAACTGAAAACGATGGACGATATGAACCCGGTCATGCCCACTCAGGATGTGGCCATTGTCATCGGGGCAAACGATGTGGTCAACCCAGCTGCTGAAACAGATCCTTCCTCACCAATTTATGGTATGCCCATAATCAAGGCATATCAGGCAAGAACCGTGTTTGTGCTCAAGCGCGGCAAAGGGCGTGGCTTCTCAGGCATTGAGAATGAGCTGTTTTCAATGCCCAACACATTGATGATTTATGGCGATGCCAAAGGCACCATATCGTCGCTTTCAGGTGAGTTTAACGCGGAGTGATTTCGTGTAGTGCTTTTTAGTGTAATGTAAATCGTGAAAAAAGTCTGCATGGGCTCAACGCATTTGATCCATGCAGACTTTTTCGATTGATTTTTAAGTGCGTAGCAAGAGCATGCAAATCACTTATGTGCTTACATCTCGATTACACCGTCAAAACATTTTGTCGCTTCACCTGTCATAAATACGCGCTCGCCGTCATAACGAATGACCAAATCTCCGCCACCCATCTTCACCAGAATGTCAGTGTTCTTTTGACAAAAGCCATTCTCAACCGCTGCAATCGCAGCAGCACAGGCACATGTTCCGCAAGACTGTGTCTCACCATTGCCGAGCTCCCATTGGCGAAGCATCAAGGAGGTTTCGTTTATGACTTGTACAAACTCGACATTTACACGGTCGGGGAATATCGCGTCGTTTTCAAATGCCGGGCCAATTTTGTCAAGGTCAAGTGTATGCACATCGTCACTAAATACAACGCAGTGGGAGTTGCCGATATTCAGCAGCGTAACATTGTGTTTTTTGTTGCCGATTTTTATTGGCTTGTTAAGGATTTTATCGCCTTTCAACGTTGCCGGGATGCTTTCAGGGCTAAAGTCCACATAACCCATATCTGCGGTGATTTTTGAGACGATGTTGCCGGTTGTGGAGACTTGCAGCCTGCGGACAAACCCATCAGTTTCAATGTGGACTTCGGGTTTGCGCACGATGCCCTCATCGTAGAGGTATTTGCAAACGCAAGACAGGGCGTTTCCACCTACGCCGCCGCAGGTTCCGTCCATGTTGTAAATACTTATCTTCGCATCGGCCTTTTCAGATGGCTCAATAAGTACCACGCCATGTCCACCAATACCCAAGTGACGGTCGCTGAGCTTAATGCTCAGACTTTCCGGGTCTGTGATTTTTTTGTAATCAAGACAGTTGAAATAAATATAGTCATTGCCGCAGGCTTGCATTTTCGTAAATTGAAGATGGCGTTTGCCTGCACGCATGTTATTGATGTCAACAAGCTCAATTGTAGTATCCCAATACTTACTCATCAGGCAATCTGCAATCGCATCTGCCGTATCAACGGATGTCAAGCATGGGATTGAACGCTCAACAGCCTTACGCCTCATCTTCACGCTGTCTCTGTCGGGATCGCGCCCTTTCGTTGAGGTGGAAATCACATAGCTGATTTTCCCACTCTCGATGAGTGGCAAGATATTATTCTCGCTTTCATAAATTTTGCCGACAGAAACGGTTTCCAGTCCAACGCTCTTCAGCTTTTCGGCAGTGCCGCCAGTTGCGTATAGGCTAAAGCCCAATTTGGCAAACTTATGTGCAACATGAATCATCTGCGCTTTATCCTGATCTTTAACAGAGATGAAGATACCGCCTTTTTTGTTCATCTTATATCCGGCTGCACGCATACCCTTATAAAGCGCCTCTTCACGAGTCGAAGCGATGCCGAGCACCTCGCCGGTTGATTTCATTTCAGGGCCAAGCTGTGTATCGACATTACCCAGTTTCTCAAATGAGAATACCGGAACTTTGACCGCGACATAAGGCGGTTGCTTTGCAATCCCTGTGCCAAAGCCCATGTCCACCAGTTTTTCACCAAGCATACAACGTGAAGCCAGCTCAATCATCGGTACGCCGGTCACTTTGCTTATGTACGGAACAGTACGAGATGAGCGCGGATTGACTTCTATGACATAGAGCTCCCCATCACTCAACAGATATTGAATGTTGACTATCCCACTGACTTCCAATGCCATTGCAAGACGCTTGGTGTGGTCGATTATTTTTTCGCACAAATAATCATCGACATTCCATGCAGGATAAACGGCGATGGAGTCCCCAGAGTGGACGCCCGCGCGTTCAACATGCTCCATGATTCCCGGAATAAGGATGTCTGTGCCGTCGCATATCGCATCAACCTCAAGCTCGGTGCCGATAAGATATTTATCAATGAGAATCGGATTTTCTATTCCTTGTCTGAGAATTATTTCCATGTACTCACTGATATCTTCCTTTGAAAAAGCGATGATCATGTTTTGCCCGCCAAGCACATATGAAGGACGCATCAAAACCGGATATCCGATACGCGCAGCCACACTGATGGCCTCTTTTTCTGTCATCACCGTGCCGCCCTCAGGCCTGAGGATTTTCAGGTCTTCAAGCAGTGCGTCAAAACGCTCACGGTCTTCGGCTGCATCAATGCTGTCTGGTTGTGTGCCAAGTATTTTAATGCCAATGCTTTTGAGGTAAGATGTGAGTTTAATTGCTGTTTGTCCGCCGAATGCGACAACCACTGCATACGGATTTTCTGTCTTGATTATGTTGTGGACATCTTCGCCTGTCAGCGGGTCAAAGTACAGTCTGTCGGCTGTGTCATAGTCGGTGGAGACTGTCTCAGGATTGTTGTTGGCAATAACCACATCATAACCGGCAGCTTTGAGCGCCCAAACACAATGTACAGAAGCGTAGTCAAACTCAATACCTTGTCCGATGCGGATTGGCCCCGAGCCAAACACGATGACGGTTTTCTTATCTTTGCCATGATTTTTCATTTGCTTGGTCTTGATTTCAAGCGCCTCGTTTTGCTCGTCAAATGTAGAATAGAAATAGGGGGTTTCTGCTGCAAATTCAGCGGCGCAGGTGTCAACCATCTTATATACCGGAGCAATCGGATTTTTGACTTTCTTGCCTGATAGCCGCTCAATCACAAGATCAGGCCATCCCATGCGTTTTGCTTTGAAATATGTCGCCTCGTCAAAGTTTCCACCACTGAGGGTCTTTTCCATCTGAACAAGATTGTTGAGCTTGGTTAAAAACCATTCGTCAATTTTATTTATTTCATAGATTTCGTCAATGGTGATGCCTCTGCGTAATGCCTCATACACAACAAACAGGCGTTCGTCTGTGCTGTCATGCAGGCGCTTTCTGATTGTCTCGGTGTCCTGCGTTTCCAAAAACTTATCGATCAGGCAGTCCTTACCCAGTTCTGCCCCTCTGACCGCTTTCATGATGGCTTCTTCAAATGTTGTGCCAATCGCCATGACCTCGCCGGTGGCTTTCATTTGTGTGCCCAATGTGCGTTTTGCATAAACAAATTTGTCAAATGGGAATTTCGGGAATTTGACAACAACATAGTCTAGTGCAGGCTCAAAACAGGCGCTTGTTTGCTTGCCGGTCACTGCATTTTTGATTTCATCCAATGTGTATCCAATGGCAACCTTTGTCGCCACTCTGGCAATGGGGTATCCGGTAGCCTTTGAGGCAAGAGCCGATGAGCGAGATACTCTGGGATTAACTTCTATTACTGCATACTCGAAGCTGTCAGGATGGAGTGCAAGCTGAACATTACAGCCACCCTCAACGCCCAGAGAGCATACGATATCAAGACTTGCTTTGCGCAGCATCTGATATTCTTTGTCGGCAAGCGTTACAGCCGGTGCGATAACGATACTGTCACCGGTATGGACACCGACCGGGTCAATGTTTTCCATTGAACATACTGCGACAGCATTGTTTTGCGTATCGCGCATGATCTCAAATTCTATTTCTTTCCAACCCGCGATGGATTGCTCTACCAGAATCTGGCCGATGGGGGACATGCGTATGCCGTTTCCTGCGATTTCGGTGAGTTCTTCCGGATTGTGGGCAATGCCGCCACCGGTGCCGCCGAGCGTAAATGCCGGACGAATAATGCAAGGGAAGCCAATGACTTCGTTGACAAACTTGTGTGCAGCGTCGAGGTCAGTAACAACCTTTGAGGGAATAACAGGCTGACCAATTTCAATCATTGTATCTTTGAAAATTTGTCTGTCCTCGGCCTTGTCGATTGTAACAGGATTTGCGCCAAGCAGCTTCACATTGTGCTTTTCCAAAAATCCTGATTTTGCCAGTTGCATGGAAAGCGTCAACCCCGTTTGCCCACCAAGCGTAGAGAGCAGACTGTCGGGTTTTTCTTTCTTTATGATTCTTTCAAGAACGGGTATAGTCAGCGGCTCTATGTATATTCTGTCAGCCATTTGATTATCTGTCATAATGGTTGCAGGGTTAGAGTTGACGAGCACTATTTCGATGCCCTCTTCGCGCAATGCGCGGCAAGCCTGAGTGCCTGCATAGTCAAACTCAGCAGCCTGCCCAATGACTATAGGGCCGGAGCCTATAACAACAATTTTCTTAATATCCTTATTGAGCGGCATTTGTACAGCCCCCTTCCATCAATGTTTTGAATTTTTCGAGTATTTCTTCATTTGGGTCGAATTGTATTGAAAACGCAGGAATGCCCTTATATTCTATGCCCTCGCATGTTCCGTCATTGACGTTTTCATGGCTCATAACTGCATTACTTTTCAGGGAGCCTGGAACCACGGCATATCCGTGATTTTGTGTTGAAACAAAAGCACGAGTGGAATTTACTTCCTTTACGGCCTGATTTGCACCCCTGTGTCCAAAATGAAGTTTCTGTGTTTTTGCACCATGGGCGAGTGCAAGCAGTTGATGCCCCAGTCCAACGGCGAAAATGGGCACGTCTTTTTTACAAAGTGCCTTTATTTCACTAATAATCTTTGAATTTTCGGTAGGGTCGCCCGGCCCACCGGAAAGTGCAACGCCGCATGGCTTTCTATCTATGATTTTTTGCGCAGTTTCGTCAAATTTTGCAATCGAAACATTGAAACCATATTGAGTAAGTACTTCAGCGAGCCTGTATGCACCGCCAAAATCCCAAACAACTACATTGAATTTGGAATTTTCGGATAGCGCCGCTGCATTTCCTTTCAATTGTTTATTTTCAATTTTTAATGCTCCATTTGCACCACAAGCTGCTTCTACAGCTCCGGTCACCTTATACCCTTTAAGCTTAGCCAGCTGATCTTTGGTAAGCTCAGGTGTTTTAGAAATAATGGCATTCATTGTTCCGTGTTCGCGAATCTCCCTTGTCAGCTTGCGGGTGTCTATGCCAAATAAGCCCGGAATCTTCTTTTTGCGTAAAAAAGAATCAAGATTTCCTTCGCTTCTGAAATTCGAAGGCTCTTGACACCAATCTCTAACAATATACGCTTTTAAATGTGCCGCTCCCGGTCCGAAATCCTCGCTGATGGCACCATAATTGCCAATCAATGGGAATGTCTGCAAAACAATCTGTCCATAGTACGCAGGGTCGGATAGGGTTTCGAGATATCCGGTCATGCCTGTTGAGAAAACGAGTTCACCGATGGCTTCTCCATCGTAACCGAACGCTTTCCCCTTGAAAACAGCTCCGCTTTCAAGTATTAAATATAAGTCTTGCAAAGTTGTCACCTCCAATTATTCGCCAAATAATATCACAATAAATTGTACATGGCAAGAAGAAAAACATGAAAAT
The DNA here is from genome assembly GCA_009781855.1 of Oscillospiraceae bacterium. Taxonomy (GTDB): domain Bacteria; phylum Bacillota; class Clostridia; order Oscillospirales; family Oscillospiraceae; genus WRMH01. The sequence continues at coordinate 48,973 of WQUY01000003.1, forward strand.
TCTGTGAACATTGTATATATATGCATTATATATGCACTGTTGCAAAATGTTTGCGGACAGTCTCAGAAAGTATGTTTTCAAAAATCATTACAACTTTATAATATCAAGTTGTAATGATTCCTATATAGTTATATAATGCTTCTGTTGTGGTGGCAGTCAGTTCGAACGATTACTGATTAAAGAACCCATGCTTGGAGGAAGAATAATTGGAATTTGCGATATTAGGTATAGCTATAATTATTTTGGCTATTTCCATAGCCGGTTTATTAAAAACACTGAAAGAACCCAGCATACGCGCGATTGAGGAATCTGTACGCAAGTCGCTTGGCGATATCCAAAGCCTTATATTGCAGGAAAATAGCATGATGCGCGAAGAATTTGATCAAAAACTGGGTCGCACCCGTGACTCATTGACTGCGATGCTCATTGATTTGAGAGAGGCACAACAAAAATCTTTCGGGGAGCAGTCCATAAGGATTGCCGAAAATTTGGAGCAACTGAGAGCCAGAACTGATGAAAGACTCAGCCAAACCAGTGAAAGTCAGAATAGACGGCTGTCCGAACTCATGACCTCAAGTGCAGGCAATATGGAAGGAATCAGAAATAAAGTTGATGAACGTCTGGACAAGATTCAATCAGAGCTTGAAAAAGAACTCGGTGCGCTTCTGCGCTCTAACGAAAAAAAACTTGAAGAAATGCGCCTGACTGTAAACGAAAAACTGGAAAAGACGCTGGAGACACGTCTCCAAAAGTCGTTTGAAACCGTCAGCACTCAACTCGAAAGTGTAAATAAAGGCCTTGGCGAAATGCGGACAGTCGCGGAGTCTGTGGGGTCGCTAAATAAAGTGCTTGCAGGTGCAAAAACAAGAGGTATACTTGGGGAGCTGCAACTAGGGAAAATTATCGAGGACATGCTTCCGTCGCAGCTATATGAAGTTGAGGTTCCGACAATCAGCGGTTCGAAAGAGCGAGTCGAATATGCTATAAAATTTCCGGGCTCGCAAGAAGGCAAGCATATATATCTGCCCATAGACTCAAAATTTCCGCTTGAGGACTATTATCGTCTGCTCGAAGGATATGAAACCGGCGATACAGCTTTAATCGAATCATCACGCAAGGCGTTGCTTGACAGGGTAAAGTGGTTTGCAAAAGAAGTCAGGAGAAAATATGTTTCGCCACCGGAGACAACCAATTTTGCGGTTATTTTTCTGCCGACAGAGAGTTTGTACTCGGAAGTAGTGCGCGATGCAGTATTTTTAGACGATTTGCGGAAAGAAAATGTAATCATAACCGGGCCATCAACACTTTCCGCTATGCTGAGCTCAATGCAAGTCGGATTTAAAACTTTGCAGATACAAAAAGGTGCCGCTGAAATTGAGCGAATGCTCGGCGCAGTAAAAAAGGAATTTGAAAACTTTGAGACGGTGCTTACTAAGGCGCGTGACAAAGTCCGGCAAGCGGGCAACGACCTTGATGCGCTTGCCGGAACCAGAACCAGAGCGATAAACAGAAGTCTGCGGGATGTTCAGATATACACAGGAGAAAGTGCCCAAGCCATTTTGGGCATTGAAGAGCCTTTGGATTAGGATAAGCACAAAGTACAAAGCACAAATTGCAAAATGCAAGGCACAAGTTACGTGGTGAGGGTAATGCAAGTGGTCTGAGCGGAGCGCGGCCGGCTATGCTGGAGAGGGGTCGGAAGAGCCCGTGACAAGGTCTCGAGAACCGAAAGGCTATCGCAGTGATACTTTTAACTGTTACTGCATTGCCGCAGCCAGTGTCTCGCCAATCGGATCACGAATAATCAAATTTGCCTGGCTATCGTAAGATGTCTCAGACTTATTTATAAGTATAAGCATACTGCCCTTAAAGTGCTGAATAAGCCCTGCAGCAGGATAAACATTTAATGACGTGCCGCCGACAATGAGTATATCCGCATTTCGGATAGCACTTACCGAGCGTTGTATCACATCCTGATCCAGCGATTCTTCAAACAATACAACATCCGGACGGATTCTGCCTCCACAGGTACAAACAGGGACATCCTTTGCTTTAAGAACAATGTCCATGTCATAATTTTTGCCGCAGCTCATGCAATAATATCTGCTGCGTGAGCCATGTAATTCAAGCACATTGACACTACCGGCTTTATGATGCAAGCCATCTACGTTTTGCGTGACGATGGCTTTAAGTTTGCCCATGCGCTCTAATTCGACCAGCGCAAGATGGGCTTTGTTGGGCATTGCATTGGGATGGAGCATTTTATTCTTGTAAAACTGATAGAATTCGATTGGGTTTTGCATGAAAAAAGTGTGCGAGAGGATCGTTTCGGGAGGATAGGCATATTTCATATTATATATACCGTCTTCGCTGCGAAAATCCGGTATGCCGCTTTCCGTAGACACGCCAGCACCTCCGAAAAATACGATGTTAGAGCAATTTTCTATAGCTTCTTTTAGTTTGATTGTTTTATCATTCATAGCAGTGTTCATGACCCTTCCTTTCATATTTCGTCAGGCGATGGGGCGTTACTTAGTTTGAATTTGTCTAAACTAATAATACTGTAGCAATAAGGCTTTGTATACTATATTTTTTTCGCAAACGTGGTGGGGTAACTTCAATAGTAATAATTATATCAAAATATGTTGCGTGCGTATGATTGCTGTGATATCATCAACAGTATAGCGTATACGAAACAAGTTGTTGGTTTTGGACTCATGTCCACTCTATCTAAGACAGTATTGGCAAAAAGGTGGGGAGGGATAGGAGTATTTTTTTATGAAAAATCTTAGAGTTTCTGCAAAGTTGACCATTAGTTTCATGATAGTGATTGTTTTTGCTATCGCAGTTGGCGTAATCGGAATGTACGGAATGTACTCAATCAATGCTGCAGAAGACGCGCTGTATCATGAAAATATAGTAGCAATTAGTGCGCTGGGTGCGATTCGCGAAGTCGTTCAAGACCAGCGGGTACACCTTTACAATATGGTTATTAATGCCGGTGATGCAGACCAAATTCGCGCGTTGCAAATCAGTTTGGAAGGTCTTGAAATGGAACTGGCTGATCAAATAGAGATTTATAAAGACACGATTGTAGATGAGAATGAGGAAAGCCACTTCAGGGCGGCAACGCAAGCATACAACACCGTATTTGCTGAGCTGAAAAGAAATGTCCGCGAGGCAAGCCTTGTGAGTTTTGAGGCTGGGCTTGCAGCGGTTAACGCTCCGGGCGCTGCACAAGCAGTAAATACTATGGTAACCGGGTTCGATACGGCCATGCGCAATAATGACCAATGGGCATTAGATTCAGTAAATGAAAACACGGCTCTTTTTAGAACCATGCTGACAATCCAGATTATTCTGTTAGTTGCTGCGGTAGCCGTTGCGTTATTCTTTACGTTTTATATATCAAATATCATAAGTAAACCTTTGGGTTTGCTTTCCGCATTCATGAACAAAGCGGGTGCTACAGGAGCCATTGAGCTGAGTCCTGATGAGGAAAAAAATATAACTGAAATGGGACAATACAAAGATGAGATTGGTGTGGCAATAAAAAGCACGGCTTCATTTGTTTCGCATGTAACGCATATATCTGAAAAGCTCAAAACGATTGCGAGTGGAGATTTGTCGGTGCAAATCAAACTGTTGTCAAATGAAGATACCATGGGTTTGTCCATGCGACATATGCTCCTGAATCTCAATGATATGTTTGCCAATATACAGCGGTCTACAGCGCAGGTTTCAATGGGCTCAAAGCAAGTCGCTGACGGGGCTCAATCGCTTGCTCAGGGTGCAACTGAGCAGGCTTCGTCAATACAACAGCTCTCCGCTTCCATAACCGAAATAGCATCAAGTACTAAAGCCAACGCCCTTACAGCAGAAAAGACTGCCAAATTATCACAAACCATCATGGACAAGGCCGAGAAAGGCAGTCATCAGATGGATGAAATGATTACGGCGGTCAAGGATATCAATGAAGCAAGCCAGTCCATAAGCAAGATTATCAAGACTATTGACGATATAGCGTTTCAGACAAACATTCTTGCACTTAATGCGGCCGTTGAGGCAGCCCGTGCGGGTCAGCATGGCAAAGGGTTTGCGGTTGTCGCTGAGGAAGTCCGGAATCTTGCATCAAAGAGTGCAGAGGCAGCCAAGGATACCGGCAATATGATTCAAAACTCGATGGAGAAAGCGGAGTTGGGGTCGCGCATAGCAAGTGAGACGGCGATAAGCCTCAAAGAGATAGTTGAGGGTATCCATGAATCAACTCAGCTTGTAAGTGAAATTGCCAATGCGTCTGAATCGCAGTCGGAAGGAATATCGCAGATAAATGTCGGGATAGATCAAGTCGCACAGGTTGTTCAGCAAAATAGCGCCACTGCGGAGCAGAGCGCTGCGGCTTCGGAAGAAATGAGCAGCCAATCAACGATGCTCGAAGAGCTGATTTTGAAGTTTAAGCTGACATGAATCGAACGCCCGTCGGTTCGACGCCTACAAGCTTAAGCTAAAGAGCGAATAAAAAAACAATGCCCTCGGAAAAACCGTAGGCATTGTTATAATGTCGATTGGTTATACTGCGCGGGTTACTTTTCCGCTACGGAGACAACGTGTGCAAACATGGACACGACGAGGTGAGCCATCGACTACCGCCGCAACACGCTTGACATTCGGTTTCCACATGCGGTTACTACGCCTGTGTGAGTGACTGACCTTAATTCCAAAGGAAACACCCTTTCCGCAATAATCACATTTTGCCATCTGCTTGCACCTCCTTGCATGTGTCAATTTGCTTGCCGGACAACGTAAAAGCTCAGTAATATCCGGACAGTGCCCCTTATGATAACAGAATGGAAAAGAAAATGCAAGTATTAATTTCATATATCTCAGAAAAAATCTCAGAAAAACAATTGAGTTTCGAAAAAACTTGCAAACGCTGTACATTTTGTATAGACTGTAACCGATTGCGAGGTATAATGATGCGTGGGGACAGTATGTGATCGTATCACATGCGCCCTTGCAGGCTCGCATTGAAGGAGCAAGCATATGGAGCAGACATATAGCTATAAACTCTCTAAACTCACTGAAGATATAGGAACAGAAATCATTTACAAATCCTCAGACTTTGAGCATGTATTGATATACACAGGTGATGTGCACAGGCCGGGTTTGCAGCTTGCAGATTATTTTGATCATTTTGAGCCGTCACGTATACAGCTTATTGGCAAGATGGAATCGGCATATATGGATACCCACCCTCGTGAAGAGCGTGTCAGGAAATGGGAAGCGCTCATGCGGCATAAAATACCAGCGCTTATTTTATGTCATGGTGCTGAAGTTACCGAAGAGCTTTTGTCAGCAGCAAAAAACTATGATGTGACTGTGCTTTTTACAACAGCGCATACAACTGACATCATGTCGTCAGTGATCAGGATTGTCAAAAAAGAATGTGCACCGCGTCTGACGCGTCACGGCGTACTTGTTGAGGTCTATGGAATCGGGCTGCTGCTGGTTGGTGAAAGCGGCGTTGGTAAGAGTGAAACGGCGATTGAGCTATTGAAAAGAGGACACCGCCTTGTGGCAGATGATGCGGTAGAAATAAGAGCTATTGATGTCAATGTGCTTCAGGGGGAAGCACCGGAGCTGATTCGCCACTACGTTGAGCTGCGGGGGTTGGGCATCGTAGATGTCAGGAAGATTTTTGGTTTGGGTTCAATCAAAGCTTATCAAAACATACACCTGGTTGTAAATCTTGAACAATGGAAAGATAGGGCGAATTATGACAGGCTTGGAATTGATGATAATACCATTGAAATTCTGGGGGTAAAGGTGCCAACCATAACTATTCCCGTAAAACCCGGACGAAATCTTGCAGTCATTCTCGAAGTGGCCGCAATGAACCAAAGGCAGAAACTGATGGGATATAATGCGGCGGTAGAGTTTACTAAGATGATTGACAGACATTTTGAAGAAAACAGTGTAGCAAGTGCAGCAATAGATGAATAGGATTAATACAAATATGGACAAGTTTTCCTCGGTGATTAGAAATATAACACAAAGTTTGCCTCAGTTGAAACTGCGTGAAAATGAACCGATGAAAGACCACACTTCCTTTAAAATCGGGGGCCCGGTGCGGGTGATGTTCTTCCCGGAAACGGCGCAAGAAGTTGTGTGCATTTATGATTTGCTGACGAAAGCGGAGTTGCCGTCGTTCATTTTAGGAAATGGGACAAACCTTCTGGTCAGTGACGAGCGGATGGAGCTTGCCGTAATAAACACGATGGGTTTATCATTGGTTAAGCGCACCGGAGCGCATGAGATTTCTGCTGGTGCAGGGGTGAAGCTGTCAAAATTGGCGATGTTTGCATGTCAGTGTGGCCTGTCTGGGCTCGAGTTTGCACGTGGAATTCCCGGTAGTTTAGGCGGTGCAGTGTATATGAACGCTGGAGCCTATGGCGGAGAAATGAAAGATGTTGTGTGCAATACGGTGGCTTATGGGTTCGAGCTTGGTTTGCAGGATATAGTCGGAGATGCGCACGACTTCTCATACAGGCACAGCAGGTTTTTGTTCAGTGGTGAAGCAGTGCTGTCTTCCATCATTCGTTTGCAGGAAGATGATGTTCATAATATCCGGACAAAAATGGATGAATTCAGTGTGCGTAGGCGTGAAAGTCAGCCGCTGGATTTGCCGAGTGCGGGCAGTGTGTTTAAGCGTCCTAAGGATGGATATGCGGGTTCGATGATAGAAAAGGCAGGTCTCAAAGGATATAGGGTCGGTGGAGCTATGGTTTCGGAAAAACATGCCGGATTTATTGTCAATAGCGGTGGAGCATCATTTTCGGATGTCTTAGGGGTAATTGAACATGTGAAAGAAACCGTTTGCAAACAGTTTGGAGTAATGCTTGAAACAGAGATAAAGATAATATCGTAGGTAGTGCTTATATATGAATTGGCAATAAAGTCATAGCTGTTTGCCACCTTAAGGAGGATCATAATGGATATAATAATAATTTCTGGCCTGTCCGGTGCAGGCAAAAGCCGTGTTGCAGCAGTACTGGAGGATATGGACTTTTATTGCGTGGACAACATGCCGCTGACAATGATGCCGAAGTTTGCTGAATTATGCCTTGCCACCCACGGCAGATATGAGCGTGTTGCGCTTGTAACTGATGTCCGAGCACTCAAAAATATGCCGGAACTCTTTTCGGCCTTTGATGAGATGCAAGAAATGGGATGCACATTGAATGTTTTGTTCGTTGAAGCTGAGGTCGAGACAATCGTCAGGCGCTATAAAGAGACGCGTCGCCGCCATCCGCTTGACGGCCCCGGCGAGACAATCGAAGATGCAGTCAAAAAAGAAATAGAAATGCTTGCACCGATTAGGCAGCTTGCAACAGAGATTATAGACACCACAGGTTTGACTTTGAACAAACTTCAGCGCCGCTTGTACAAGCTTATGGATGGTCAGGATCAAAAAGCCATTAGTGTCACAGTCAAATCGTTTGGATTTAAATATGGTTTGCCCATTGAGGCCGATTTGCTTTTTGACGTAAGATTTTTGCCAAATCCATATTACATACCTGATCTTAAAGACAAAACAGGATTGGATGATCTCGTTAAAGACTATGTTTTCGGCCTAGGGCATAGCAATGAGTTTTTTGAGCGGGTATGCGATATGTTGAACTTTTTGCTACCACACTATATTGAAGAGGGTAAGAGATATCTGGTTATCTGCTTTGGTTGCACAGGTGGCAAACACAGATCGCCTGCACTGACGCAAGCTTTGCTTGAATATCTGGCGGAACAAGGATATCCAGTGGATTGTATTCACAGAGATATTGAAAAGGAATAGCGCGTACAGGTGCAGAAAATGGGCAGCATATGGTTTGTGTTGAGAGCGGGACGAGATCTGAAGAGCCGAAAATAAGGCCCGATGAATGAAAAGCGTTGGTGGAATCGACATAACCATTGCAGTAACTACTGTTTTTGTCAAGCTCAACGCTCGTGATTCTGCACCATAAGTTCTGCAAACGGAGTGAAATATGTCTTTTTCTTACAACACAAAAAGTGAATTATGCAGGTTCAAACCTGAGCAAACTTGCTGCGATACAGCTGAAAGCTATGGAGTGCTGATGTTCTGCAACACATTTACAGCTGGTGAGATAAGAATAATAACCGGTAATCATACTTTGGGTTCAAGGCTTGTAGAAATGTTTGAATCAGCATTTTCGGTTTCTTTTGATATAATGCCGGAGCCGGAAAAAAAGGGAAAACAAGCATATATCATCACTGCGCCAGGCAAACTCAATCGCATTTTTGACAAGTTCGGGATTTCGCCAGAGAGCTTGCTGGCACACCATGTGAATCTTGGGGTTCTGGAAGAAGAGTGTTGCCGAAGAAGCTTTGTTCGCGGGGCGTTTTTGGCGGGAGGTGCGATTACAAATCCGGAGAAGAGCTATCACCTGGAGCTTGTAACAGATCATTTTAACGTGAGTCGTGAGACATATTCGCTGCTACTTGATATGGGTTTTTCACCAAAAGAAACGTCAAGGAGTGGGAACTATATAATATACTTCAAGCAAAGCGCAGCAATAGAGGATTTTTTGGCGCTCATAGGCGCACCGATTCATGCGATGGAGTTGATGTCGGCAAAGATTGAAAAAGATATGCGAAACAGTGTCAACAGGAAAGTAAACTGTGACACAGCAAATGTTATAAAGACAGTCGATGCATCTATTGCGCAGATAAAGGCAATTAGGCATATAGAGGATGCTGGAATGTTTGATATCTTGCCAGAGAAGCTGAGGCAAACGGCAGAGATAAGGGTTTCTAACCCGGAGTTGAGCATCAAAGAGCTTGCAGAGCTGTCTGCTCCACCTGTGACTAAATCATGTCTCAATCATCGGTTGCGCAAGTTGGTTGAGATTTCAAAAGGGATATAGTTCGGGTTGCTGCTGTTTTGAGGTCACTCAAACTCTGCTCGGAACCAAGTCATTTGAAATTTATTGTTGACAAAGCGGTTTTCTTGGTGCTATAATCAGCCAGTAGTAAGCAGAACGGCATCCCCGTCCTCACCCGGCCGCCACAGGAGCGCGCTGAGGTCAATGAGCAAAAACCTCGTCTTGGTTTTAAGATGGAGTCTTGGGTTCGCGGATGCAAAAGCGTCCGCGTTTTGTTTTTGTAAGTTCTGTGCAGGGGTTGGACGTAAGTCCTCTGCCAATAGTTTATCACGATGGAGGTGTTTTAGTATTAGCAGCGTGAGCTATCAGATTAACGAGGATATCACCGATAAAGAAGTCCGAATGATAGACGAGGATGGTACTCAACTGGGAATCATGACGTCGCAGGAGGCATTTCGAATTGCAGTTGAAAAAGAGCTTGACTTGGTAAAAATTGCTCCAACTTCAAATCCACCTGTATGTAAGATTATGGATTATGGTAAATACCGATTTGAGCAAGCCAAGCGTGAAAAAGAGGCGCGTCGCCATCAGCATATTGTTGAGGTAAAAGAAATACGCATGTCTCCAAGCATCGGGATAAACGATTTCAACGTTAAGCTGAATCACGGGCAGAAGTTCCTTAGAGAGGGCGATCGGCTAAAAGTAACAATTCGTTTCAGAGGCAGGGAAATGGCTCACACAGATATTGGTGAGAAGCTGCTCAAAAAATTTGCCGCCGAATGCGCAGAATTTGGAACCGTGGATAAAAACCCGAAACTGGAAGGCCGACATATGTCGATATTCCTTACGCCAAAAGCAGCAAAGCAATCAAATTAGTATATTTTATGGCTTTTCGAAGCGCTAAGATAAGTATGACAGGGAGAGATAAAAATGCCAAAACTAAAAACGCATAGTGGGGCGAAGAAGAGATTCAAACTCACTAAATCAGGTAAGGTCAAACGTGCGTGCGCCTATAAGAACCACATCCTCAACAAAAAGTCGACAAAGCGCAAAAGAGGGCTGCGCAAGGGCGGATATGCCGATGTCACAAATGAAGCCGTGATCAAGAAACTGATCCCGTATAAATAGGAGGATAGTGTAATGGCCAGAGTTAAACGCGCTGTAACTACGCGCGCAAGAAGAAAGAAGATATTAAAACTAGCTAAAGGTTACTGGGGTTCAAAGTCGAAACATTTCAAAATGGCAAATCAGGCTGTTATGAAATCGCTGACTTATGCATATGTTGGACGCAAACGTAAGAAGAGGGATTTCCGCCAGCTTTGGATAACCAGAATTAGTGCTGCTTGCAAGTCAAACGGTATGAACTATTCTCGCTTTATGCATGGATTGAAGCTCGCAGGCATAAACCTAAATCGCAAGATGCTATCTGAGATGGCAATTCATGAGCCGGATGCGTTTTCTGAGCTTGTGGGCGCTGCAAAGGAAGCAATCGGAGCGTAAATGTCAGGATGTAGGATGAGCTGAAATAGCCTCTCTACGTGCGAGGTAAGATCTTAATATGATATGCAAAGCAAGAATCGGATAATCTCCGGTTCTTGTTTTTTGTGCGTTATGGGTATTACTAATGATTTTGTCGAGATTTTCACTTTAAAGACTATTGATACTTTCAAAAAATTCGATTATAATGGAGTCAGATTCCAAAATAATCGAAAATGTTCGCGAGAGGAGCGAAACCAATGTACTACCCAAGACATATAGAATCCGTAGTTGCACGAATTTCCAAACGTAAGCCTGTCCTTGTTTTAACAGGCGCACGCCAAGTTGGTAAATCCACAATGCTAAAAGAAGTCTACAAAGATGTAAACTATGTAACACTAAATCGCCCACTTGTGCGGGAAAGTGCAAAAGAAAATCCTTCGCTATTTTTTGATATAAACAAGCCGCCCATTATTGTAGACGAGATACAAAAGGCGGCGGAGCTTTTTGATTATATAAAAGATGTTGTTGACGAGGACAAATCAAAAGGGCAGTTTTATCTCACAGGCTCGCAAAGTATTAAGCTAATGAAAAACGTCAGCGATAGTTTGGCGGGGCGAGCGGGCGTTATAAAAATGCTTGGCCTATCTATGCGAGAGCTTAATCATGTTGCATATCGTGAGCCATTTTTGCCTGCAACCGACAAAATGAACGAACGGAGCAAAGAACCCACAACTTTCGACTATTCCAAAATCGTTTCTTTCATCCATAAAGGTTCTTTCCCGGAGCTATATGAAGCAGAAAGCGACTTGCACGATTGGTCGGATTATTACAGCTCGTATTTTCAGACCTATATCGAAAAGGACATTAAAGATGTTTTGAATATTCAAGACGAATCTGCATTTATTAAATTCGTAAAAGCCACCGCATCTTTGACCGGTGAAGTACTAAACCTCTCCACCATCGCTGAAATTTGCGGCAAAGATGTTAAAACTATTCGCTCTTGGCTGTCCGTTTTGGAGTCTAGCGGCCTCGTTTATTTGCTAGAGCCATACCACAACAACCTTAACAAACGCATGATAAAAACGCCCAAGCTGTACTTCCTAGACACAGGGCTTGCTTGCTGGCTAATGGGTTGGAACACCCCGGAACAGCTTACAAGCGGCGCGATGTGGGGGCATATTTTCGAGAGTTTTGTTTTTGCTGAAGTTCTAAAAAGCTACTACAACGACGGCATCGTAAAACCACCGCTTTACTACTATCGTGATACAGATAAAAATGAAATAGACTTGGTTATTGCCGATGGAGATTATCTTCACCCGGTAGAAATAAAAACAACCAGTGACCCGAAAAAATCTATGGTAAAGGCGTTTCGTCAGCTTGAAAATATCCCTGCTAAAAAAGTTGGCACGGGCGCTGTAGTTTGCTTTGCTAAAGAGCGGCTACCACTAGCCGATGATGTTTGGGTTTTACCGGTGCAGATGATTTAACGGAAAGTTGCAGTGCCGTTGACAATCCGTAACAATGTTGCAAGGTAAAAGCAATGATATCATAAAATATATGGATAGCCATGCTGCAAACCGCGCAAACGAAAGTACCGCCGACTAAGGCATCATAACCTGAAAATGTCGAGCAGACTTTTAGTTTGACAGTAATAAACCATTAA
>WQUY01000004.1 GCA_009781855.1 Oscillospiraceae bacterium
TCAGTCACATCGGCATCGGCCGGTATAAATACAATTTGACTCATAGCCAAATCAACAGCGTCTGCAACAGCATATTCTACAGCTCTTTCCAAAATGTCCTCAACAAGTTGAATGGAAAGGATGTATTCAATGATGCCGCTATCTGCGATTGTGCGCAGTACACGATCCACTACGGCAGATACATCCACATCCGGAATGCTTTGGCTGGCCTGAGCAAGCGCTGAATTGAGTACTTCATTGAGCATGGCGCTGATCAAGGGTGCGGTAAAGTCAACCAATCCTTCTGCGTCTAACAACACATTACGGATTGTAGAAAGTGCCAATTCCGCTACAAAAGCTTCAAAGGCAGCCACGGTGTTGTCTATGGCGCTACCGCTGCCTAAGAACTGATCGACATGTCGCTCGACATAATTTCTAACGATGACTTCAAGATCTGCGCGGGTTGCACGGTTGGCAGATGGAGCTGCAAATGCTGGAGTTGCCATGGAAAAAAGCATGATGCAAATCACCAGGACGGCTATGAGTTTTTTTGCTATTTTACGCAAGTCAAATACCTCCCAAATTTATATTTCAAGACTCTTTTAGTCCGTGTTTGGTATTGTACATGCTCAACAAACCGATTGCAACCATTTTTTAGGCAAAAAGCAGGAGATTCAGCGTAGTATGTCTGCTCGTGGCGATTTTGATAAAGAATTATAATGGTGAGCGCGGAAAGCGCATGAAATGGCTGTTTTACATTCGGAGGTTGTACGACAAAATGTCGTACAACCTCCCTGTGGTGAATTATGCCCAAAAGAATTGATTGCTAACCGTTCACAGCGTCCCTCCAGCTTTACAGTGCCGGGACGTCTTTTTGCGTATTGAATATTGGATTTGACACCAAGAATCCAAATACCTCATCAAATCCCTCTTTTGGCTTTTCATCCGGAAAAGCTCTCAGCATAGCATCAGTACGTTCCTTAAAGCCTGCTTTGAATTCCGAATGAGTGACGATATAAATATCGCCCCTCTCAACGCCCCTTAATATTCTCTTTGCCGCTTCGGAAGCAGGGCGAAGCTGCTTACCCCACGCGCTCCTATCAACATCTCGCTGAGGCGGCGGATTTGCCTCGGTACCCAGTTGAATGCTTTCGATTTCGCCTGATGACTGACCGAGATCCGATTCAAAAGGGCCCGGTAAAAATACCGAAGCGCCTACATTTGTGCCTTGAAAATCCGATACAAGACTTTCTGTCATGGCGATGAGTGCTTGTTTTGTAATATTATATAATCCGCAATTAGGTACTGCAATGAGCGCAGCTTTTGATGCGGTGCTGACAATATAACATTCTTGCCCGGATTGGAGCATACGCGGTGCCAAAATTCTGATGCCATTGAGTGCGGCGGTAAGATTTATATTTATGGCAAGGTCTGTCTGGGCATATGAAACTTCCCAAAGCGGACCTCTTGCGCATCCTATTCCCGCATTGTTGACAAGCAGATGAATATTTCCGAATCTTGCCTCAGCGTCATCAACGGCTGTTTGATAAGCCTCTCTATCGGTAACATCCAAGGCAATTGCCATAACCGGCCAATCTTTGAGCGTCTTTGCCGCTTCATCAAGAACGTTTTGACGAATATCAGCGATAACCACACTCATGCCCTGCGCACAGCACTCCTCTGCCAGTGCCAGTCCTATACCACTTGCTCCACCGGTGATAAATGCGGTCTTACCTCTGAAGTTTTTCATAAAACCCACCGCTTTTCTTTAAGCTTTTTTGCTCTTATCAACCCAGTCCAAATCGCTTCTGGCTTTTGCAAACCCGCTGTCAGAGGTCTCAATTCTGCGCGGCCCCGGCTTTATTTCATAGCCCTCACGCTCAGACATCATTTTGCATTGTTCTTCGGACGGCGGCTGCTCAGCTTTTTCTTTCAAATATTTCATGCCGTCTGCACTGGCGTAATGCTTAAACCGCTCAAGTTCAAGCTCAACCATCCTTGGTCCGCTTGGATAAGGAACGATAAGAAACAGTCCGTTTTCTATTCCTTCTTTAAGCCATTGCGCAAGCACTCGCGGTTCCATTCCATGCTCATGGATGGATGCCAAAAACTCCTGAGTTTTTTCATTTACATTATATCCTGTGTTTTGCAGGTGTTCAGGACGGTTTAGAGCTGTTTCGTATATTTTTGACTTAATATTTGCCGGAGTCAGTGCCGATACTTCGATTCCATAAGGCTTCAGCGCGTGATAGTAGCTTTCAAGCAAGTTTAGTACGGCTGCTTTAGCAGCCGTATACGGTGCAACCATCGCTGCTGCGGTAAATGCACCCCATGAAACGGTAGCGGTAATATGCCCGCCTTTTCCGGCTTTTATCATGCGCGGCACAAATGTTACCAGTCCATTAACCACGCCACCGAAACAAACACCGACTACCCAGTCATAGTCATCATATGTTGAAGCCTCGGCAGGCCCGAAAACATTTACACCTGCGGTCATAACCAGAAGATCAGGCGGAGCGCCAAAAACCTTTTCCACCTCATCCGCTGCGGCTGCGGTGGCTTCGCGGTCGGTGACATCAAGTTTTATGGCATGAACTGCCGCGCCCTTTCCATTAAAATACTCCATGGCCTCATCCAAATGATCCTGCCTAATGTCAGCTATAACCACTTTCATTCCGGCTTCGGAAAAAATCTGTGCCTGCCCAAATCCGGCACCGGACGCACCCCCGGTGATAAACGCAATTTTTCCTGCAAAATCTTTCATTTCTTTCTCCTCTATATTTTATTATTTCTCTACAATGTTTTTATACCCGGACAGCAGTTTCTCCGGAGCTTGCTTTGTTATCTCATCAACTGTCCATGGTTGCGAACTTTCCATCACTTCCACAATGGCCGGATTGCTGTAACGCATGATTCTACCTCCGAATGTCATAAATACAGCGCCATTTATGTGCTTTGCGTTATCTGAGGCAAGATAGGGTATAAACGCCGCAAACAGCTCCGGCGGTTCCGTGCCGTCATAAGAGAGAATCGGCACGCCACTCTTTGTGGACGTCTCATCTTTTTGCACAACTTTATCAAACAGTTCCATATCTACCGAGGCTCTGGTTTTTGCAGCCGGAGCAAACACATTAGATGTAATCCCATCTTCAAAAAGCTCACAAGCAAGACCCCAGGTAAGCCCATGAACACCTGCATTTGCTGCACAATACTCCGCCTGACGAATCGGTCCGCCCATAAATGCCGGAGAAGAACAGTTTATTATGCGTCCCCACTTATTTTTCCTCATATACGGTACACTATGACGGATTATGTTGAAATAGCCTTTTGGTTTTACTCCTGTTACCTTGTCCCAAAGTTCTTCCGTGATTTTCTCAATGGGTGCAAACCCAAATGCTCCCGCAACATTAACTACGATATCCACACTGCCATATGTATCAGCCGCAAAATCTACTATTTTCTTCGCCTCATCAAAGTCCGTAATATCTCCGAAACAAGCCGTGGCCTCTCCTCCTGCGGCATTTATTGCCGCAGCGGTGGTCTCTGCATCTCCTGTGTATTTCTCAATCTCAGTGTTATACCACTCCAGTTGCTCTCGGCTCAAGCGGGACAGCCTGTCCTTATCCAATTGATTTGCTACATTTTTAACGACAGGGCCTCTATTGTTGGTTACAACTTTTGCACCATTTTCAGCCAGTGATATGGCAATCGCACGCCCTATTCCTTGTCCGGAGCCTGTTACAAGCGCAACTTTACCTTCTAAAACTTTAGTCATATTAAATCTCCTCATAAAATAAAAACTACTTGGCGTTTGCGAAACGCCTTATCATATTTGCAAGTGAGGTTGCACTCCTGCCTTAACTATGATACCCTTGCAGATGTACAGTAAGCAGTCAAGTCAGAAAGGAAAATCGCAGATTGAATGATGACATAACGGAAGCAAACAGCAAAGCGCTCATGTTAGTAATCTTACTCATCGCCTTGATTCAAATGCCGCAAGTTGCGGTTATGCCCGCAATAGAAAGGATTTCCACGGAAATCTTTCCCGATAGATCTCTGCAACATATTCAAACCTTGATGGCGCTCATCAGTCTTACCTCTATTGCCGCCGGAATTGCAGGAGCTATAATAATCAGGCATGGTTTAGCATCTAAGAAGTTTGTTACTATTTTGGGTGTAGGCTGTCTTGCCTCAGTAGGCATTTTCGCCTTTTTCTTAAACACAATGCTCTGGCATATCGGACTGCTCAACATCCTGATAGGTGCCGGAATGGGCTTTTGTATCCCGAATCATCAAAGTATATTGTTTGACAATTTTGATGAGGAAAACCGACAGCTTCTCTCAGGCTTAAATTCCACATTTTTGTGCGCCGGCGGCGTGCTTATGAGTACAGTGGGCGGGCTTTTGATAACCAGAATTTGGTTCGGCGGGTATTTGATGACATTAATTGCGATACCTGTCGCCATAGTCAGCATTATGTTCATCCCGCGAGACAAAAAAGTCCAGACAAGCGATGCGGGAAATCGTACCAAACTTCCCCAAAAAGTATTCTTCTACGCCTTTTTGATTTTTCTGTTTGCAGTAATGTTTGGTGTGGGCGGTATGAATATATCAACGCACATCGCAAACGCCGAGATAGGCGATGCGGCAATTGCCGGAACAGCAAATGCAATGCCGATGTTGGGCGGCATCTTTATGGGACTCTTGTTTGTAAAAGTCTCAACCAAACTTGGTGACAATCTTCTTCCTTTGGCCTTTGTATTTCTTTTTATCGGCTTTTCAGTTTTGAATCTGTTTCATACATCACTGATTATGACTTTTATTGCAATGTTTATGCTGGGGCTGGGGCTTACTATGTTTATGCCCAGATGTTTGTTTAATATTTCAAATATAACCAATCCATCAAACTCATCCACCGCTACAATGCTGGTATTGAGTATTGCTCCGGGCAGCGGAGGTTTTCTGTCACCGATTATAATGACTAATCTAACCGTTGCTCTGGGTGGAGACTCAACGCGGTTCCGCTATCAATTTACGGCGTTTATTTGTCTGCTGATTGCGGCACTCATCTACATATATCTCAGACGCACTTCCAGCACCGCTAAATCCAAATAGGTACACACTCCAAATGATTGGACTATACTTGCGGTGCAGTTTTTCGCTTGGATGTTCTTTCTTTTATCAGCTCCGCTGCAATGCTGATAGCTATTTCCTCGGGTGTCTGAGCATCTATCGGAATGCCAATCGGCGAGCAAACCCTGTCGAGGTCTGCCTGAGTATATCCTTTTTCCAGAAGCTTTTTGTAAATGCTTTCTCTCTTTTTGCTGCTGCCAATCATGCCTATATATCCGGCATTCGTTTTCAGTGCCGATTCCAGTACAAGCTGATCATGAACATGCCCTCTGGTAACGATAACGATATAGCTATGTGCTCCCCACTCATAATCAGCAAATGACAAATCCATAGATTGAGGCACAACAATTTCATCAGCCAAGGGAAACCGTGAGGAATTTGCAAATTCCTCACGGTCATCTATTATAGCCGTTCTAAACTCCAAAGCTGAGAGTACAGGCGCAAGTGCCATCCCACAGTGACCCGCGCCAAAAATATACACAGTGCCATCTGCATCGGCTCCGGACTTTATTGTTGCGTCAAGAGCCTCAAAGTGCTCAAGATTGGAGCGCACTTCGGCATCAACATAGTCGAGCCTAACCGTCGCACTGCCCCCGCAAATCATCCCGGCCGCAACTGCATCACTGCCGTCAAGTACAATATTAATAGTTTGCCCATTGCGTGCCTCAAAAACCTGTGGCGCAAGTCTGATAACTCCTGCCTCAAGGGAACCTCCACCAACAGTTCCTCGGATGCTTCCATCGGCGAGCCAAAGCATACAGGCACCTGACTCACGAGGAACAGAACCGCTGCTTGCAAGTATTGTCACCTGCACAAAACTTTCTCCCGATTTTAGTAAACGTATGGCTTCGGCACATATCCTTTTCAACTTATTGCCTCCAAAAGGTTTCTAGTGTAGCGCATTTTAAATAGCTGGACTTTAATTGTGGCAGTTTTCTCGCTTGCCACCAGCTTAAGCTACCGACAGGCGATAGGATTCGACTCCGGTTAGCTTATTAACCAAACAGAATTTGCAGCGGAAGCCTCTGGATATCATTTTTGTTTATTCCGAATTTTTCCGCGCTAAAGTTGTCTACCTCTTCTATCAATGCCTGATAAGTGCCCTTATAAAGCGAACCCGGCCCACCCTGAGTTATGCATGGGAT
Organism: Oscillospiraceae bacterium; assembly: GCA_009781855.1. Classification (GTDB taxonomy): domain Bacteria; phylum Bacillota; class Clostridia; order Oscillospirales; family Oscillospiraceae; genus WRMH01. The sequence goes on from WQUY01000004.1 coordinate 6,258, forward strand.
ATAATATTTGTCGCCGCAAGCTTCACAAAGTCTCCGGACAACCTTCCGGGCATCTTCCTGAGTCCAGCCGGTAAAGTCAACTGATTTATTGTCCAAACCACCCATGAAAGTAATCTGTCCACCATACTTTTTGACAAGCTCCGGAATGTTATTCGACTCCATACAACCTTGCCACACATCAATACCCATTTCAATCATGTATGGAACAAGATTTGCCGAGTAGCTATCATTGTGATGGAAAATAAATTCAACACCATTGTCTTTGTAGTATTTGTAAATCTTTTTGTAAGGCTCTACAAAAAACTCAGCAAACATTTCAGGTCTTAAAAACGAACTTATTTCACTGCCCCAGTCATCATGATGGAATATTGCATCGGGCTTTAAGTGCTTGCAAATTCCCTCTGCAAGCTCAAGCTCCCATTCCATAAGATAGTTAATCATATCATGCATTTCGTCGGGATTAGTCAGGTAGTAAGTCAATGCATTTGTGATTTCACAAAGATGGTGTGTCTGCTCGAAAAGACCCGGAGCAACAAAAGCTGCCTTATATGTTTGCGTTCCGTCAATGGCATCATATTGCTCTTTGAATGTACCCCATTGCTCATCGGTAAACTTCAGCGGAGGCGCTTTGACATAGTCTCGCCACTTTTCAATATCTTTAACCACAATCTTATCGGGTGTATGAAGAGGGAATGGCCCCGGTGTATGCGCAGGATAGGAGTTTGTTACACCCCATGCATTGACCACATCCGGCCCGCCTTTTTCAACCATTTTGCTGCCGAAAGCCAGATATGGGTGAAATAACAACTGGATAGCCTCAAATTGGTTTACAAACCGGTCAGGTGTTCCTCCAAGGATACATTGTCTCATATTTTCTTTTGCTGTAAGCATATTTTTCCTCCGAATAAATTAAAATTAAACTACTCCGCTATGCAAGCTCTAAAAGTGCCCGCTTTATCAGAGTCTTTAGAATCTGGACTTTATACTTTGTTGATTCAAACGGAGTTGCATCACGCACTGCTGCTTCCCCAACTTGTCCCGCAAGCTTTTCATCCAGCGTCTTTCCGCGCAAAACCTGCTCTGCCTCCATTGCTCTGAGTGGATGCGGTGCGACTGCACCAAGGCTTATCCTGGGCTCTGAGCCGGTTACAATGGCAAAGTTTATGATAGGAAAGTCAATCGACTTACGCAGCGCCATTTTTTTAAAAACGCTTTTTGCTCCGTCCGGGAGCGCAGGTATTATTATTTCAGTTATTATTTCATCAAACCCAAGTGTTGTGCTTGTCATTACTCCTGCATTAAAAAAGTCCTCGGCATTTATTGTGCGCTCATGAGTCACAATTTGCGCATTTAATGCAATTAGTGCAGGTGCTATATCGGATGGACTCACAGCATAACAACCGCAGTTGAGGCAACGTTTGGCTTCCTTTTCCGCCTCCTGAACGCCCGGAGTCTGGGAATCCTCTGTTTCAAGTGTCCGCTTATTGATATCAAGCTCCCGAAGTTTAAGGGAGGTTGTACATGTTATACCGTTTGCATCTACTGTTACGGACGCACATCCGCCCGGATTATCTTGCTGCGTAGAAATTCCAAGGTGCAGACAAAGTCCGTCCGCAGCTTTTTTTCCATTGCTCACTGCCGATACAACGGTGGCAGGCCCTGTTGTTGCGTCTCCCGCTGCGAAAACACCGGGTCTTGATGTCCTTTGTGAGTCCGCATCTACATCAATCAAACCCCGTTCATTGAGTTGAAGATGATACTTATCTCCTAAAAATGACAAGTCTACGCGCTGTCCTATGGCTAAAAGAATATTCTGTGCGCTTACTACCAACTGTTCATTTTCGTCATATTGGGGGTTAAACGTTCCATCGTCACCAACCACCGAGACACACCGCTTGAGTTCCATGCCATTTAATACGCCATTGTTTTCAATGACCTTTGACGGCCCCCAAGATGGCATTATGACAATCCCCTCTGCTTCAGCACGCGCTATTTCCTCTGAGCTTGCCGGCATACGTTCCCGTGGCTCTACACATGCCAAAGTAACTTTTCTCGCACCCAGACGTTTTGCCGTGACCGCAACATCCATTGCCACGTTGCCTCCGCCAACTACGAGAACTTCTTCGCCCACCTTGCCGTCCATCCACTTGCGAACCTCTACCAAGAAATCCAAACCAAAAACAGTCAGCTCTTCTCCGGAGATCCCCACAATAGGTCTCTTCCACGCTCCTGTTGCGTAGCAAACACCGTCATATTCCTTTTCCAGCTTTTCCGGAGTAATTCCATTGGCAAAATCGTGTCCGAGAACAAACTCAATGCCCATATTCTCGAGTATGGATATAATTTTCTCTACGATGTCTTTAGGAAGCCTATATGCCGGAATCGCATATCTGAGCATTCCTCCTGCACAATCCATGCGCTCATAAACTGTTACCTTGTTTCCGGCACGGCGCAGGAAATATGCGGCGGTCAGTCCGGCAGGCCCTGAGCCCACTACAGCAACTGATTTGTTTGTTTCCTTTGTGGGTTTTTTATAGAATTTGTCGCTGTTTTCAAGTATATAATCCCCAAGTGCACGTTCCACGCCTCCGGTGAGTACGCCCTCGTCAGTCTGGTGACGGTTGCAAGCGGATTGACAGAAATGAGCACAGACTCGCCCGGTAATCATTGGGAAAGGGTGGGCGCTTAGAAATATCTCGGCGGCCTTATCCCAATTGTCTTTTCTGATTTCCTCAAGATATGCAGGAATGTTTGTTCCCGCAGGACATTGCGACATACATGGCGTGTCTGCACATCGGCTTCCGCCAAAGATTGAATGATATCGGTTGTCGCCTAAAATGGCAAAACATTCTTCACCGCCTTTTCTGATACAATTAAAGCGGTTATCCGCTTTCCTAAAATACCAACAGCGCGGAAGTTGTGCCAAGTTTCCCCCTATTGTCGCCATATTCCTGATATGCGGAGTTGCGACACTTCCGGCAGCCTGAGAAAGTGCGGAGTATTTTTCTTTTATTACCGGATGTTCTGATATGGCAGAGAGTTTTGTCAGCGAGCCTATTCTCAACAGGCTCTGCTCCTGCTTGACATAATCAAGGTTTTTGATTGCTTTAAGGTTTACGACTTTATCAGGATAGATTGGAAGCAGGTTATCTTTAAGCGTTCCTAAAAGGTCGGTACCTCCCGCAATTGCCTTAGCGTTACCGCTTGATAACTGAACCGATGCCTCATGCACGGTTTGAGCATTGGCATGACTAAAAGGTCTCATCAGGCGGCTCCTCCTTTAGCTTGACTGTCTTCTGCAATTTTTAACGCCGCCTCGACAATTGCTGTGGCATGACGAGGATATGTTCCGCAAATACAAATATTCCCCGCCAGAGCTTCATTACATTCTTCTATAGTGGGATTTGGATTCCGGTCGAGAAGAGCCTTTGCGGTTACCAGAAAGCCTGGTGTGCAGTACCCGCATTGCATAGCATCCCATCTGCAATAAGCATCAACGAGAGGCTTCCACGTTGCATCAGCGGCAATACCCTCAACGGTCAGGATATCTTTACCATGACATTCTACAACTAAAGTGGTACATGAGAGCGCCGGACTGCCGTCTATGATGACCGTGCATGAGCCGCAGACACCTTTGTCACACATATGCTTAGCGCCGGTGAGACCCAGCTTAAACTGCAACGCGCGTTGCAAGCTCCAATGCTGAGGCACCAAAAGCTCGGTGTGCCTGCCGTTTAGAGTCAGTGCGACCATCATGGGAGGAATGTCTTCCTGATGACACTCATCATAATGTCTGCGCAAGCTATCGTAGCTTGCTGATGCTTTCTTGCAAATTGGACAGCGAAATTCCTCAACTACGTCGGGAATAGCATCTATAAGACCCCGCGCTGCCGCTCTTGTTGACTCTTGTGTATACATACATGCGCCCTCTTCATTATATTTATAAATCTTACTTTTTCAGTTTTGGGTCAAATGCATCACGAAGTCCGTCTCCAAGCAAGTTAAATGCCATAACAGTCAGCATGATAAACAAACCCGGGAAAATGGTAAGCCACGGAGCTGTTCGCAACCACTCTCTGCCCGTTGATACCAGTGCCCCCCACTCGGGATTTGGAACCGGGATACCAAAGCCAAGAAATGACAGCCCGGCAGAGATAAGGATTGCCATACCTAAGCTTGCTGTAAATGTAATCATTATCGGAGCAAGACCATTAGGCAATACCTGTGTATAGAGTATTCTAAAGTTAGACAATCCGATTGCCTTTGCTGCCTCCACAAACTCATTGCCCTTTAAGGTGAGTATGGAAGCTCTTGATATTCGGATAAATACCGGTATTGCCGACACTCCAATCGCAATGATCAAGTTCGGAACAGAGCGTCCCAGCGTTGTTATTATGACCATGCCCAAGAGTATTCCGGGTATCGAAGCCAGAGCATCAGAGAATCTCATAATGATTTCATCTGCTACACTTCCCTCAAAAAACGCAGATATTGAACCTAGGAAAACGCCTCCAAGTGCTGCAATTGCTGTAGCACCAATACCTATCGGCAAGGAAAATCTCGTAGCATATACAACCCTGTAAAACAAATTACGACCCATGTGGTCAGACCCGAATAAAAACTCAAAACTAGGCGGTGAGTTTCGGTATGCAACATTAGTGCTTGTAACCATGTCAAATGGCATACGCAAAGCGACCACGAATAGTATTAACATAACAGCCAGAATGATCATTCCGGTCAAGGCACCCGGATTTTTCAACAAATGGCGGAATACTTCGGCTCCGCGGCTGCGTTTCTTATGCTTTTTGATGACAGAGCCAACAGTGTCGGCTGTGTAGGATTGTTCGTGTACAAAGTCTGCCGCTGTCCGCGTCGCAAAGGAAACAAAGTGTTCCTCTGTTTTCTTTATCGGTTGCGCAAACGCTTCCGTAGCGGTGTGCGCTTGCTCAGCTTTAGTGGGTGTGTCAGATAGCCGCTCCGTCATAATCGGTTCCGATGCTTTTACCGCGCTTGTATTAGCTTCCGGAACGCTTTGAGCTGCCGCGATTGCTACAGCCTCCGCTTTTTTCTTTTTTCTTCCGGATTTTGTATATTGAGCTCTGATTCTAGGGTCAATAAATGCATAAGCAAGGTCAACCATAAGCAATATCAGAACATATAAAACAGTCGTTAATATAACAGCGCCCGTCGTAGATGTAACATCGCGAGCTGCAACGGATTCTACAATAAAACGACCTACGCCGGGCCAAGCAAAAACAGCTTCAATAACAGCAGTTCCCGAAACTGCGATTGCCACACTCACGCCGACAGTTGTTACAATCGGAATAAGTGCGTTGCCCAGAGCATGTTTTCTGATTACGGCATGCTCAGATACGCCTTTTGCTCGCGCTGTGCGCAGATAATCGGCCTTTAACACTTCAAGCATACTGGAGCGGGTCTGTCTGGTACATGCCGCCAAGAGTGTCATTGAGGCAACTACTGCGGGAAGTACAACACTGCGTAACCCATGATTGAATCCGCCTGCCGGAAACCATCCGAGAACATCCGAAAATAATAGCATCATCAACACACCGAGCCAAAATCCTGGCATGGACATACCAATCATTGTAAAACCGGTAGTTATATTATCCGAAACTTTACCCGAACGTCTTGCGGCAAATATGCCCAAGGGTATGGCTATGGAAACGCCTATTATAACTGTAAAGAATGCCAAAATAAGTGTGTTCGGAAGTCTTGTTATAAAGTTTTCCCAAACACTTATTCCGCTGAAATCGCCCACGCCCAAGTCACCTTGAACTAAGCGGAACATATATCTGCCATATCTCACTAAGAGGGGGTCATCCAGACCCATCTCGGCCCTGAGTGCGGCTATTTCTTCCATGGACATGTTACCTAAATCTAAGCCTGAAATAGCATCCCCGGGCGCTAAATCCATAAGGGTGAACACGATGAAAGAAACCAGGATAATGACAGGAATAAGCAGCAAGAGTCTTCTCAAAATATAGCGAATCAAGGTTTATCCTCCTAGATTAACCAACATAACACAAAGCATAGTTTTGCTTGCGTTTTCCCATACACAGCGACCGAGGCGTAAGGCCTCATGCCGCTGTGTAATTGGGTTATATTTATTACTTTACGATGTATCCGTGCGTTACGTTTATGGTCTGAGTGACTCAGGGGTGTCATTGAGATCCCAGAATATGCCCCTAAGGTGGTAGCGGAATGTATCGCCCCATAGGTGCAGGCCACCGATACCATTAACTGTTGTGATTCCCAAAGTGCCATGCCAAAGCGACAACGCTGTTACATCTTCCCAGAAGAACTCTTGGATATCATAGGCTATTTGTCTTTGAATATCAACATTAGGCTCCGATGCCAAGGCACGGATTAATTCGTTGAGATGTTCATTGTTTACATTCAGTCTGTTGTTACCAACGCCGGGATAGAATACACCTGTCATAGAACCTACAGCCGATGGGCCGAAGCCAAGTGCGAACAGAAGCATTTGACGTTCTGAGTCAGTGCTATACAGAAACGCGCTAACCAGACCCGGAATATCCATAACTTCAACTCTAATGTTGATTCCAACGTCTGCAAGCTGCGCTTGAATCATTTCTGCGGCTCTGATTTGTGTCGGACCCGCTGTAGCAATCTCAAGTTCCTCGCCATTATATACCGACATCGCCAGATATTCTCTTGCGCGGTCTTGGTTAAATTCCCAAGCCGGAATGTCATTTCTGCGGTAAGGTGTACGCAGTCCCCACAGTGTGCCATCCCAAAGCGGCACTGCCCAGTTGCCATTTGCAACCATTGCAATGTCAGGAAGATACAGCGCATGAGCAACAGCTCTTCTGAAATAGTGGTCTCTCATGATGTCATCACCCTGAGAATTAAATCCAAGCGGCACAGGGAATGCAAGGAGGTCTTCGATGACTGTAAAGTCGTCCATAGCAACAAATCTGTCAAGTTCATCAGCAGATAGCTCGAAGCTCACTTGCATATCACCGGCTTGCAGCATAACCGCACGTGCAGCAATTTCCGGAATCGCCCAGAAAGTTATGCTGCGTGTAGGTGCCGGCTCACCCCAGAAATCGTCAAATCTTTCGAGTGTGATAGACTCTGTTGATATAAAGTCAGTGACTCTGAATGGGCCTGTTCCGACCGCTGCCCACATGGGATTGTCAGGATCTTCTCTGTATGATCTTTCGTTGAGAATCGGAGTCGCCCAATGTGAGACCATGAACAAGAAGTCAACGTCCGGTGCCTCAAGAGTCATTTCGATGGTGTATCTATCAATCGCTACAACTTCTTCAACCACACGCCATCTCGCAAACGCAGTTCCGGCAGGGTTTTCTTTTGCTATATTGATTGTAAATAAAACGCACTCTGAGGTGAATTCATCGCCATTATGCCAAACAACGCCTTCACGCAGGTTGAATCTGATGGTCTGGAAGTCGTCAGTTTCCCAGCTAACGGCCAAACCCGGAACATAGTCGCCCGGCCCCATTATCTCAACAAGCCTGTCATGCACAAGATTGTACACCCAAGCTGTCGGAACTGTGCCGCCTGCGGGAAGGTTCGGGTTTACTACTGTAACGGTAGATGTGTCTTTGATGATGTTTATGTGCTCCGCAAGATTTGCACCTTCTTCTGGACCTGTTGCTTCAACAGTTAGTCCCGCATCGCCTCCGGCGGCGGGAGGGGGGGTGGGAGTTGCGGGTGTTTGAGCCTGTGTGTCTCCCGGTGCCGGAGCTTCCGGGGTGCTGCACGCTGCAACAAGCGCAAGGGCCATTACGCACACCAATACTAAACTTATTACTTTCTTCATTCATGTTCCTCCAAATTAAACTTATTGTTAATGAACAATGGCAGTATTATATACACTACCTACAAACCAGTCAATACAATTGTTAACAAATTATGCAGAATTGTCAAATATTATTAGCAAAGTATTAGCATATCATTACGCAGTTATAAAATAAAATTGTTGAAAAACCTTTTAAATCAACATATAATAGGCGTCAAATAGGCATCAAGATTAAATAAATAATTTAAGGGAAAGGAAAAAATCTCAATGGGATCAAAATTTACTCATGTATTCGAGCCAATAACAATAAGAGGTGTTGATTTTAAGAATCGAATCTGCTTGGCTCCCCCTTCACCTAATCTTGCCAGCGAAGAGGGTTATGTGACCAAGGATTTTGTAAACTTCTTTCGTATGTTCGCAAGAGGAGGAGCCTGTACACTTTTCGTTGGCAACTGCTCTATAGATATCACCGAGTGCAAAGACGAAGCATATCAGCTTAACCTGATCAGCGATAATGGAATTTTGCCCCTGACTTGGTATGCCGATATGGCAAAGGAATACAGTTGTCATGCATCATTGGAAATTAATCACAATGGTGAAAACAGTGCGCCGGAAGATGTTGGGGCAGAAAACCGCTACTCATCATCTTCGTTCATTTCAGCAACCGAAGCCAATCGTGCCAAGCGGCTTGGCCGCGACCCCATCCCCTGTAAAGAGATGACGCATGAAAAAATTAAAGAGACCGTGGAAAAATACGCGATGGCAGCCTATCGTATGAAACGCGCAGGTATGGATATTGTGATGGTTCACGGCGGTCATGGCAATCTTATATCTCAGTTTATGAGCCCGATGTACAACAAGCGCACCGATGAGTATGGCGGAAGTACGGAAAACCGTGCGCGTTTTGCTATTGAGGTTTGCAAGAGCATCCGTGAAAAATGTGGCGAAAACTTTGTTATTGAGATGCGAATCTCAGGTGATGAAATAGCTCCTGAGGGTATGCGCGTCGAAGAAACCATTGAAATGCTGGGTTATCTAAAGCCATATATAGACATTGCTCATGTATCCGCAGGCATTCACAGTGATTTTGATATGAAGTATTACCGCAATTGGTGTCAGAACTTCATGATGCCTCGTGGGTTTAATGTTCATTATGCTGAGAAAATCAAAAAAGCTCATCCCGATCTTCTGGTTAACACAGTCGGCTCTATTACAAGCTTAGAGCTTGCGGAAGAAATTATTTCCAGCGGTAAAGCCGACTTTGTATCTATGATGAGACCTCTGCTCGCAGATCCTGACATGCCCAGAAAGTATGCCAATAACAAGCCGGAGGACAGACGCCCATGTTTACGCTGTGATGCTTGCACAGGCCACCTGTTTATCCCTAAGCCGCAGTATTGTGCGGTAAATCCTATGGCATTTTTCAGCAGAGATTTAACAGATGGTATCGTTCCAAAAGCTCCTGTGAAAAAGAAAGTTGCCGTCGTGGGCGGTGGCCCTGCCGGCATTACAGCACTTACTACGTTGGTAGACCGTGGCCATGATGTAACATTGTATGAGCAATCCGGTGCGCTTGGCGGCAATGTCATAGGTGCCGCAGTTCCTCCATTTAAGCTTGACTGTCAGGATTACCTGAAATGGTTGGTTGCGCAACCGGGGAAAACAAATGCAAAGGTTTTGCTCAATACAGAGGCGACAAAGGAACTTTTGGATAAAGAAAACTATGATGCACTCATTATCGCAGTCGGTGCAGATCCGGTATTCCCGGATGTTCTCGGCGTTAACAAGCCTCATGTCAGTTGGGCTCCCGATGCCGAATGCGGCAAAGCCCCTGTCGGCAACGACATTGTTGTTGTCGGTGCCGGTTCAGTGGGTCTTGAAGCAGCGATTGAGTTTAAGCGTGAGGGCAAAAATGTCACTGTAATTGAGCTTTTGGAAGAAGGCCCTGCAATGATGGCGCTTTTCAAAAGCGCGAAAATGGTCGCGCGTGAATTTCCGACTATTCTCGCCAATGAAAAAGTCCCGGTTAAGTATGGTTATGAACTTACTGAGATAAAAGATGATAAGGTTGTTTGCCGAATGCTTGCAACCGGGGAGACGGTTGAGATTCCCTGCGACACAGTCCTTATAGCTATAGGCATGAAATCCAGAATTAAAGCCGCTCATGCACTGCGCCGTTGCGCACCTGAGACCGAGGTTCATATTGTCGGTGACGCTGTTGAAGTCGGCAACATTTACGATGCTGTACACACAGGATTCCAAGCGGCACTGCATTTGTAAAATCGTTACAAACATTGAAGTCCGCAAATGCTCAAAATGAGCACATGCGGACTTCTCGCAATGCAATATTTAACACACCACTATGCTTTGCCTAACGCCTTGAGTATTTTGTCGGGTGTCGCCGGAGGGTCTACCCAAACTCCTATAGCATTGTGAATCGCAATAACTACCATGTGAGTATTTGCCAGTGAATGACTTATACCTGACGCACCATAAGCGGCGTTACCCGCACGCGTCTCAAGAAAATGCCTATCCACACGCGGAACATCAAGGGTTGTCGGTTTTTTGTAGTCAATCATGTTGTTATTGAGCCGTACCCCGGTGCGCTCATCATATACAATATCTTCAAGAAGTTGGCAACCTTGGCTAAAGAACATAACCTGGTCTATCTGGCTTTCAAGCGAAGTAGGCCGTAAAACCTTGCCCGGGTCGGCGACAACACCAAAGCGAAGCACTTCGACCTCACCTGTCTCAGCGTCCACAGCAACTTCACAATAAGCAGTGTTCATTGTATCAAGCAGCTTACCCAACCCTACACTCCAAAGAGCCGCAGGAGGCCTGCCGGCATATGTGGCGACAAGATGTTGCAACGCCGCAACCTGAAGCGGTCTCTTTATGGAGGGGTCTTTTTTAACAATGACATGCCCGTTAACAATATCCAGCTCCTCGGCTTTATAACCCTCAAGCGGATTTGGTCCCAAAGGTGCTTTCGGCCCTTTCATAGCCGGTGGCGGTGGGTATTGTGCTTCATAAGCGGCGGCTTCCAAAATCTGTTGTTTAAGCCTTGCTGCACATTCTTTCATGCACCAAGCCGATGCGGTCGTGCCGTCAGAACCTCCACCCACAGGCGTAAATGTTTCACGATAGTCATATTCTACGATAACATCATCATAATCAATACCCAACTCCTCGGCAACAACCATGGCGTTACACTCTACGGCAAATATCCCTGTTACAGGCCCTTGGGTTGGCATGACAATCTTGCCAAACCTATATTCAAGCTTGCAGTAGTAACTTGTAAACGCATGTCGCGGGCACATCTGATATCTAAATGATGCGCCATGATACCTGCCGTCCGGCAGTTTTTTTGTTCCCGACTTATGCCAATTCCAGTTCATAAGCTTCTTGCCCTCATCCAGGCAAGCCTCGAAACTCGGAACAGGCCTTTCATCTTCCTGAGAATCAGGGCCATGAAGATTTAACTTTGCAATATCAATCGGGTCTTTGCCCAGCTTTTCGGCAATCAGATATATCGCCATTGTGCCGGAGTCCCAATTAAATGGGCAGTGCTGTCCGCTTAAATGCATTTTGCCGCGGTTTGAATCAACTATTTCCATATATTGCCTGATATTCAAACATTTCATGGTATAGTACGGGCCGTACCCTTGGTCATTCGCGGTACCGAAGCTGGCATTACCGTCAGTTCCTCCATCCGCTATCGAGTAATCGTCGATTGCTGTGATAAGACCGTCGTTGGTAAAGCCCACTTTCATGTGCATATAGCGCTGATTCATAAGGAAGTCAAATGTTTCTTCACGAGTGTTTGCGCATCGGACAGGTCTGCCGGTGCGGCGCGCAAGGAGCGGAGTTATTTCTTGCGCACGGCGCATACCCCAGTCGCAATATTTACCACCCTGGAAAATACCCTCCTGTACGGTTTTTTCCACCGGAACCTCGTATAATGCGCTTATGAGTTCTCTCCTTTGAACTGCGCCCTCAATGTGCAAACTGTCACCCTCGGTTGCATAAGGATCCTTAAACCACCAAGCCACCGAAGCCGGTGGATTCGGAATATGGGAGGCAAAAGAGGGAAGCGTCAGGGAGTATTCGATTATGTTTTCAGCTTCTTCCAGCGCCTTATCCACATCTCCTTGAACCGTAATGGCTTTTGAAACATTACCAACTTTTGGCTCATCTACAAGTCTTGCAAATGGGTCTTTTGCATGATAGATTTCGTCTTTCGGACGCGCAAGAGGACTCTCTGCTTTTAATCCCTCAAGTATGTTTACCACAGGAGGCATTATCTCCCACTCAACATCAAGCAAAGATAGTGCCTGCGCACAAATATCCTCATCCTCCGCTACGACAATTACGCCTACCTCTACGCCTTCTTGGTCGGCATAATTATCAAGCCATCGACGCCGCGGCCCACCCGGAGATGCATAAAAGCTTACTTTGAAGAAGTCTTTGAGGTCATCATCCTCCCATGTAACGATGTCCGCAACGCCCGGCAAATTCTTTGCTTTTGTGGTATCCACTTTTATAACTCTTGCATTTGCATATGGGCTTCTCAAAAACTTAGCATGAAGCATGTTGGGAACAACATAGTCTATACCAAATTTCGCGATGCCGGTTGCTAATGCATAGGACACTTTTCCGGGCAAATTAGGCTTGCCTACTACTCTAAAATTCTCTCTTTGTCCATTTACGCCTATAAGATCAGCCATATTTGCGCCTCCCTTTATATGTCATTATGATGACAGCATCATTGCATTTTAAAGATACTTTATCACCATACATACTTTTTGTCACGCTTTGTTTTGCGCACTATGAATAAGTCCCATTTGGCTCAGTACAGTATTTGCAGTTGACGTACATTATGTAACATGTTAGATTGTTTAAGTAAACTCAGCGTCAACAGCTTTCAAAAATATTGTTTTAAGGAGCACTAACATGGATTTGCCAAAATTCTTTTCTATCATGAACGATGAAACCCCTACAATATTCAAAGGATTTTTTGACATGGCAGGAGCCATCCAAAAAGACGGCGGTCTTGACGAAAAAACTTTCCAGCTCATTTACATAGCGATAAAAGCTTCCCAAGGTACTGATGGATTAGGCTCGGTTGTTGCACATACCGCTATGGCAAAAAAGGCAGGAGCAACTCGTGAGGAAATCCGGGGTGCAGTTCTTGTCTCCCTGATGACTGATGGGCTTACCGGTGTCAGCTCCTGTTTAGAAGCCGCGCTTGATGCATATGACAACGCATAGAAATCTGCGGCAATAATTTACCATATACCGAATCGCCCACACCTCAAAAACACCTTGACAGTCGTGATTGCGACATGCTATAGTCTATTTTCCAGAATTTATGTTAACAAAACTGAATATTGATGAAATGATGGTGCGCACAACCTTGTGCGATAATAGGAAATCAGGTGAGAACCCTGAGCAGTCCTGCTGCCGTATTGACAAGCTGCGCCTCTCCGCCCGATTCAGACGGGCAACCATTGGGTGCTTTTTGCCACCCGAGAAGGTGAGTTCTTGCGTTTTAAGTCTAAGCCGGAAAGCCTGCCTAATTTCAACGGCACTATGCCGTTGCTGTAGCGACTCCACAGAGTATGGGGCGGTATAGTTATTGTAGGTACGGCCTATTTGATATGAGCGGACACGTGGTCTATCAATTGGTATGCTTGCGTTATTATAGACTTACAATATATTATCCCGATTCATGGCGAGAAGAGGTGTCGCTAATGGATTGGGATTTTTGTTTTATGAAAGAGAGACATACCAATGTATAAAAAGAGAAACATTGCAATACTACTACTGACTCTGCTGATTGCGGTGGTTGGGCTATCGGCCTGTGCCGGAGAACCCGCATTGCCGACTGTGGGAGAAACCTCGTCGGCGCAAGAGCAGCACCCGACAGAAGAAGCACCGGAACAGAATCCGACCATCGCAGCGATTACGCACGATAGAGAGGGATATCCAATCACTCTGCCGGAGGAAATAAACACGATTATATCTATCGGCCCAGCCTATACAGAGCTTCTTGTGGCATTGGGCTTCGGCGATCAGATTATTGCTACGGATATCCACTCAGAGGGAATCGAAGGGATACAGCCCGAAATTGCGGTGCTAAATATGATGTCACTGGATGCGGAGTTTATTATCAACTTGCAGCCGGATATTATTTTCATAACTGGCCTTACAAGACAGGGCGGAGAAGACGACCCACTTCGCATAGTCTCTGACACCGGAATTGCTGTGATTTACGTGCCGTCCAGCGCCACCATTTCGGATATTATCGAGGATATACGATTTGTGACGGCAGTGATGGATGTGCGGGCTGTCGGTGATGAGATTATAGCCGGTATGCAGACAGAAATCGACAATATAAGGCAGATAGCAGAAAGCATAACGGAAACACGGACAGTGTATTTCGAGCTTTCCCCCGCGCCACACATGGTAAGTTTCGGCCACGGAACATTCTTGCACGAAATGATTGAGCTCATAGGTGCAGAAAATATTTTGGGAGATATGGAGGGTTGGGTGCGTGTCTCTGATGAGGAATTATTGTCGCTAAACCCCGATGTAATCCTTACTTCGGTGGATTTTATTGATGCCCCCATAGAGGACATTATGGACAGACCTGGTTTTAATGCGATAACAGCGGTACGCAACGGCGATGTGTTCCTGATAGACACCGACTCCAGCAATCGTCCGAACCATAATATAGTAATTGCATTGCGGCAGATAGCGGAGGCGGTATTCCCCGAGTATTTTAGATGAAGATAAAGGTGATCATAGCGGTATGTGCAACTTTGATCATTGTATTGTTTGGCATTGCAATTGGCAGTGTTTACATACCGCCGGGGAATATTCTGCGGATAATCGGACATAATATATTCGCGCAGGATTTGGCCGAACATGTTACACCGGCTCATGCCGCCATTATTTGGAACCTACGCCTGCCCCGCGCACTGCTGGCATTTTTCGCCGGTGCTGCGCTGTCAGTCAGCGGTGCTGTCATGCAGTCAGTATTGCGAAATCCACTTGCGTCATCATATACATTAGGGGTATCTTCCGGTGCGTCATTTGGTGCGGCGCTTGTGATTTTTCTGGGGGTGAGCCTCCCGATTTCGCAGATGATGACGCTGCCTGTGTTGGGTTTTGTGTTTGGCCTTGGAACCATTTTGCTTGTAATGGCCATTGCCGCCCGTATGGACGTGCATATGGAAAACCACACAATCATACTGACCGGTATGGTGCTTGCGCTGTTTATCAATGCAATAACAACGCTGATGTTTGCCCTGTTCCACGAAAACATGCAACGCATGGTGTTCTGGCAGATGGGAAGCTTCTCCATGCGCGACTGGCATACAGTGTTTATCATGGCTCCTGCGGCATTGCTTGGTGTGCTATTTATCACGCGCTATAAATGGGAGCTGGATATTATGACTTTTGGTGAGGAGCAGGCGCAGACGGTAGGTGTGCGGATAAAAAGCGTGAAATTAATACTACTTATAGGCGCTGCAGCTCTGACAGGGGTCACGATTGCATTTGTCGGTGTAATCGGATTTGTAGACTTGGTCGCCCCGCACATTGTCCGAAAAATATTCGGCTCTTCTCATAGGTATGTCATACCTATGTCAGCATTACTGGGCGGTGCATTCATGGTTTTGGCAGATCTCGCCGCAAGAACTGTGGTTGCCCCTGTAGAACTGCCTGTCGGTGCGGTGACGGCGATAATTGGTGCGCCGTTTTTTGCCTACATATATTTCGGCAGACGAAAAAAAGAGGCTTAATTGATGATAAAAATAGACACAGAGTTTTCAATAACTGCGATTGCAAATATTTCCCCTGTCACTCTGAGGCGGAAATAGAACGGAGTGTATGAATGCTGACTTTAAATAATGTATCTGCCGGTTATGGTGGTGTGGATGTGGTGCGAAATATATCGCTAGAAGTAAACGGTTGCCTGTCAATCGTCGGGCCGAACGGTTGCGGGAAAACAACACTGCTGAAAGCTATCGCTAACATCTTGCCCAGCACCGGAGAGATAAAGATTTTTGGAAAACCCTTTAAAGGCATGAAGCGGAGAGAAATTTCACGTAATATAGCGATGCTTAGCCAACAGCCGAACCTCTATTTTGCTTACAGTGTGTTCGACACCGTGATGATGGGGAGATACCTGCATATACGAAGCCGCATAACATCTACCCCGACCAAAGAGGATAAAGAGGTTGTCACACGGTCGCTGGAAGCCGTAAATATGCTGGAAGATAAGAACAAGGATATAACCAAACTATCCGGCGGACAGCTTCAGCGCGTGTTTTTAGCAAGGGCGTTGGCACAAGAGCCTCGGATAATACTGCTGGACGAACCGACGAACCATTTAGATTTAAAATGCCAGATAGAGCTGATTGAGTATCTCAGAAAATGGGCAAGGGAAGAAAGTCGTGCCGTTGTTGGTGTGTTGCATGATATAAACCTGGCAATGCGTCTGAGTGATTATCTCATAGTGATGAAAGAGGGAAAAATACTGGCAAACGGCAAAGCAGATGAAATAATCGCAGATGGAAAGTTAAATCAGGTATACGAAATAGATGTTGCTGAGTACATGCGGGGGTCACTTGAAAAATGGAATAAGTAAGGGTGATGGGGGTCGAACCGATGGGGTTTCGACTCCCGTCAGCTAAATAGGCAACATATACACATTTTCCCCAAAACCAATTGACTTTCAAAACACTTTAATATAGAATTTCCAACTACATAGGGTGATGGCGCAATCACCCTAAACGAAAGCTCCAGCAAAATCTCTTGATTTCGCTGCATGGGAGGAAAAAATGCTTAATACCGAAAAAACAATGGACAAAATAACAGCGCTATGCAAAGGCAGAGGATTTGTTTTCGCAGGCAGTGAAATTTACGGAGGACTTGCGAACACATGGGATTACGGCCCATTGGGCGTTGAGCTGAAAAACAATGTCAAAAAAGCATGGTGGCAGAAGTTTGTCCAGGAAAATCCATACAATGTTGGACAAGACTCTGCAATATTAATGAACCCCAAAGTTTGGGAAGCATCGGGACATGTTGCGACATTCAATGACCCACTGATAGACTGCAGAAGCTGCAAAATGCGCCATCGTGCAGACAAGCTTGTCGAAGAATGGAACCATGAAAACAACATAACCGATGTGGTAATTGAGACAATGGACGATGAAACACTCGTCGGATATATACGTGAGCAAAATGTAACTTGCCCACACTGCGAAAAGTCAGACTTCACGGATATAAGAAAGTTTAACCTGATGTTCAAAACATTCCAGGGCGTCAATGAAGACACCGCAGCTCAGATTTATCTGCGCCCGGAAACTGCCCAGGGCATATTCGTTCAATTTAAGAATGTCCAGCGGACAACACGCCGCAAAATCCCTTTCGGCATTTGCCAGATAGGAAAATCATTCCGCAACGAAATAACACCAGGCAATTTCATTTTCCGTACCAGGGAATTTGAGCAACTAGAACTCGAATTCTTCTGCAAACCCGGAACCGATTTAGAATGGTTTGATTATTGGAGAACGTTCTGTAAAGATTGGTTGCTCGCACTTGGAATGCAAGAAAAAAATATCAAGCTTCGCGACCATGAAAAAGAGGAACTCTCCCATTACTCAAATGCCACAACAGATTTTGAATTTTTGTTCCCATTCGGCTGGGGTGAGCTTTGGGGTGTTGCCGACCGCACGGACTTTGACCTCACGGCACATCAAACACACTCGGGCGAAAACATGGAATACTTCGATCAGGAAACTGGAGAGAAGTATATACCGTACGTCATAGAGCCGTCTCTGGGCGTTGATAGGGTGCTACTGGCATTTCTTATAGATGCATATGATGAAGAATTGATTGATGCAGAGAAAAACGATGTGCGCACAGTGTTGCGTTTGCACCCTGCGCTTGCGCCATATAAATGCGCGGTCTTGCCGCTTTCGAAAAAGCTTTCGCCTGCAGCGGAAGAAGTTTATGTCAGCCTGCAAAAAAAGTTCATGACAGACTTTGACGATAGCGGATCAATAGGGAAAAGATACAGAAGGCAGGATGAAATAGGCACGCCGTTTTGCGTTACATACGATTTTGATTCCGAAACCGACAAATGCGTCACAGTCCGCGATAGAGACGCTATGACCCAAGAGCGAATTCCGATAGAAGAACTATCAACATACATCGCAGAAAAACTATTGTTTTAACACTCATATAAAGAGGTGCCTATGAACATAACTAAAGAAACACTTGAACTCAGAGTAGTTGCCGAGAGCATCCGCTTAGTGACACTCCAGACCCTTGCGCACATTGGATTTGGCCATGTGGGCGGAGCAATGTCTATAGTTGAGACACTGGCTGTGCTTTATGGGGGAGAACTCAAATGTGACCCTCAAAACCCAGATTGGGACGCTCGCGATAGGCTTGTTATGTCAAAAGGACATGCAGGCCCAGCTCTGTATGCAACCCTTAGCCTTAGAGGCTTTTTTCCAAAAGAAATGCTCAAAGAACTCAATCAAGGTGGAGGCAGACTGCCGAGCCACTGCGACATGAACAAAACAGCCGGTGTTGATATGACCACGGGCTCATTGGGGCAGGGCATCTCAACGGCCATTGGCCTGGCTCTGGGTATGAGATTGAACAAGGCGAATAATTATGCATATTTGGTTCTGGGCGACGGAGAATGTAACGAGGGTCAGGTCTGGGAAGGCGCAATATTTGCCGCCCACAACAAACTAGGTGAGCTGATTACATTTGTAGATTGGAATAAGCAGCAACTTGACGGGTATACAAAAGACATCATGGACATGGGCAATGTTGAAGAAAAGTTCCGAGCGTTTGGCTGGCATTGCCAAACCGTAGCCGGACATGAACCGGAAAAAATCAAAGCTGCAATTATTGAGGCAAAAGGTGTAAAAGATGCTCCGAGTGTAATAATACTCGACACGATAAAAGGGTATGGATGCAGTTTTGCTCAGGGTGTCGAGGCAAACCACCACATGAACTTCACAAAAGAACAGATGGAAGAAGCCATAGACATTCAAGTAAAGCGGCTGGAAGCGGCCAAGACTTCAGCAAAAGAAGGAAAGGGGGAATAATCCATGTTTACTGTGAATGAAAGCTTTGATAAGACCCCCAAAATGATGCGAGAAATCTATTGCGAAACCCTTACAGAACTTGCACAAGAAAATAGGAACATTGTGGTGCTGGATGCCGACCTTGTGAGTTCATCGGGCATGAAGCCGTTTTTTAAACAGTTTCCCGATAGGGCGATAAACTGCGGTGTTGCCGAGGCAAATATGATAGGAATAGCTGCCGGACTAAGTGCCATGGGCAAAATTCCATTTGCGCACTCATTTGGCTGCTTTGCATCGCGCCGTGTTTGTGACCAAATCATGATATCGGCGGCATATGCTCAGCAAAATGTCAGAATAATCGGCACCGATCCGGGTGTAACGGCAGCCTATAATGGCGGCACACATATGCCGTTTGAAGACATGGGTGTATTACGTTCAATCCCTCATATCACACTCATTGAACTGACCGATACGGTCATGCTCGCTGACATAATAAAGCAACTTGAAAAACTTTATGGAGTTTATTATCTGAGAATGGCCAGAAAAAATGTTGTCTCAGTCTATCGTGAGGGCTCAACATTTGAAATCGGACGAGGCAATGTGCTCAAAGACGGACGTGATGTCTCGATAATTGCAAGCGGCATTATGATAGGGGAAGCCCTCAAAGCTGCCGACATGCTGCGTTCTGAAGATATATCAGCAAAGGTTGTGGATATGTTTACGTGGAAGCCAATAGATGCGGAGATTATCGAATACTGTGCAGCGACCACCGGCGCTTTAGTGACAGCAGAAAACCACAATGTAATAGGTGGGTTGGGTTCGGCTGTGGCGGAAGCTCTGGTTCAAACGCATCCCGTGCCGATAGAAATGATTGGTGTCAAAGACAGATTTGGCCAGGTGGGCACTGAAGACTTCTTGCGTGAAGAGTACAACTTGACGGCAGCAGCTATCGTTGCGGCGGCAAAACGTGCAATCTCTAGGAAAAAATAGAGGGTAAGTTTTCTATGAATCGAATACAGGCGCTGCAAACAGAAGGCAGCGTCTGTATCTTTATGAAAAACATTCGAAATGTATCCAATTTGCATAATTACATAATATATGGTATAATTCCACAACATATGGTACACTGTTTTGAAAGACAGAACCAAGAGGAGGCAATAGCGTGGATAAAGGAACATTTTACATTACAACGCCGATTTATTACCCATCAAGCAAGCTACATATAGGGCATACATACAGCACTGTGGCAACGGACGCGATGGCAAGGTATAAGCGAATGCGCGGCTATGATGTATTGTTTCTGACCGGAACCGATGAACATGGAATGAAAATCGAAGACAGCGCTAAAGCTGCGGGTGTTACACCAAAGGAATTTGTTGACAACATCGTATGCGGTGAGGGCGGGGTTTTAGACCTGTGGAAACTAATGAACATCTCTTATGACCGTTTTATCAGGACGACTGATGAATACCATATAGAGTCAATCAAATATATATTCAAAAAAATGTATGAAAACGGCGATATTTATAAAGATGCCTACAGGGGTTCATATTGCACGCCCTGCGAGTCTTTCTGGACGTCATCGCAGCTTGCAGAAGGTAAATGCCCCGACTGTGGTCGTGAGGTAAAATATGCTGAAGAGGAAGCGTATTTCTTTCGTCAATCAAAATATGCAGAAAAAATAATGAAACTCTATGCTGATGACCCAGATTTTCTTCAACCCCAGTCGCGCATGAATGAAATGCTCAACAACTTCCTCAAACCCGGTCTTGAAGATGTTTGCGTATCCCGGACAACCTTTAAATGGGGAGTTCCGGTAGATTTCGATCCGGGACATGTTGTCTATGTCTGGGTTGATGCGTTGAGCAACTACATTACCGCACTGGGTTATGGCAATGATAAATATAACGACTTTGATAAGTACTGGCCTTGTGATGTCCATTTTGTAGGGAAAGAAATAGTGCGCTTCCACTCTATTCTTTGGCCTGCAATGTTAATGTCGCTGGGTCTCGAATTGCCTAAGAGGGTGTTTGGCCATGGATGGCTACTCTTTGATGGCGACAAAATGAGCAAGTCGAAGGGTAACATTAAAGACCCGGCTCTATTAGCCGAGCGTTACGGCGTAGATGCACTGCGGTTTTTTCTGCTCAGAGAATTTCCGTTTGGTTCTGACGGCAGCTTTACCAATGAGCTGCTGATAACGCGCATAAACTCTGACCTTGCAAATGATTTGGGAAATCTGGTGTCGCGCACGGTATCGATGGTAGAAAAATACTTTGGCGGTACGCTGCCGGAAAATCATGAAGACGGTGTAGAAGATAACGAGCTTATCACTATGGCAGCGGGCTTGCATAGTACATATGAAACACAAATGGAGAAATACTCATTTCAGAATGCGCTGGCGGAGATCTTCAAAGTGACCTCCCGTGCAAACAAATATATTGACGAAACAGCGCCATGGATATTGGCTAAAGACGAGGATAAAAAGCCGAGACTGGCAGCAGTGTTATACAACCTGCTTGAAACGATACGTATATGTACAATCATGCTTTCGCCGGTGATGCCTGATTCATGTGAGGAAATCTTCAAGCAGATTGGAGTGCCTGAGCAGTTAACGACCTTTGAAAATGCATCTGTTTACGGCGGTTTGCAAAAAAATACAACCGTTTGTAAAGGGGAAATCATTTTTCCACGATTGGATGTGGAAAAAGAACTGGAAGCGCTGGCTTTAATAGGATAAGCAGAGATTCATTTAAAGAATAGAATGTAGAAGAGTAAAGAATATGAAGTAAAGGGGGCTACCACGGCCTCACGGTTTATCGCACAGGGGGGATTATTGTGTCAATACTCATGGCTTTATTTCTCGGACTTATTCAGGGAATAACAGAATTTCTTCCGATATCAAGCTCAGGGCATCTGTCAATACTGCAAAACCTGCTTAATATGGGGTATAATGACGAAAGCCACTTGCTGTTTCAGGTTTTGCTGCACCTGGGTACGCTGGTTTCGATTTGCGTAGTTTACAGGCAAGAACTCAAACTGATGGTGTCAGATGGGATTGAGTACCTGCAACTCAGAGGCGATAATGAAGCAGATGAGCCACTTGTACTAAAGGCCCCTGCCAGAACGCTGTTGTTTGTGTTCATAGGCACATTGCCGCTCTTTATTGCCTTAATCTTTTGGGGCAGCATTTCGCAGCTGTTTTTCCACACGGGGTTTGTAGGGTTTGCCCTAATCGTAACGGGCGGACTTCTTTTCGTATCGGATAAATATATAAAAAGAGGCAAGAAAAGCGAAAAGACAATAAAACTCTCTGATGCGCTGGTCATAGGATTAGCTCAGGCAGTTGCGACATTGCCTGGACTCTCACGTTCCGGCACAACTATTTCTGTCGGGCTTGCAAGAGGGCTCAGCGGCAGTTTCGCCGTCCGCTTTTCGCTATTGCTGTCTATCCCTGCGGTCGTAGGCGCAACTATTGTTGCCCTGTACAGAGCAATCAGGGAAGGCGTAGATTTTTCGCTGTTTCCGACATATTTTGCAGGCTTTATAGTTGCTGCGGTCGTCGGGTTCTTTACGATACAATTTCTTCGCCGCCTTGTGGCTAAGGGTGGATTTGGTAAAATAGCGTATTACTGCTGGATTCTGGGCGGTGTAACCATACTATTATCGCTTGTACTATAAGCGGTCTGCTTTGGAGGCTAAATGGCACAGTCAAATCGTGGAAAGCAAACATCTGCAAAACGTAAAACAAATTCAAAAAGCTCTGGAAAAAGCACTTCGCGGTCAGAAAAAACCACCGCAAAGGCACCGTTGAGACGCGAAATAATGGCCGCTGTTTGTTTTTTTCTTGCAGCATTTACATTTATAGCGTATTTTAACGATGATGGCGCATTTATAGGACTTTTTGCCGGATTTGTCCGCGGCCTTATAGGTCATGGGTTTTTCTACCTTGCACCTGTTTTGCTGCTTTGTGCAGTAGTCCTTACATTCCATAGGGGTCGTCCGGTCGCTTTTAGAATAAGCTCGACCCTCATACTTTGCCTTTTGGCAGGTGCTCTGACGCATCTGATTACCCGCTCACCTGAGTATGCATTCGAAATCTCGTTTTCCATGATTCCGGAGCTTTGGGTAAGCGGCCTGAATCTTGAATCCGGTGGTGCACTCAGCGGGTCGATTGCAGACATATTTGGCTGGTTATTTGGCAGCGTAGGCGCTATTGTCCTGCTTGTAATCGCTTCACTATTTCTGTTGCTGGTCGCACTGAACAAGACAGTAGTTGGCATTGTCGATGCAATCAGAAATAGGACGAGGGCTGAATATATACCAGAACCTATGCCCGAACATATGCCCGCAGAAGAAAGCCAATCAAGGCAGGTTCAAAAACGAGTGTTACCGCCTTTAAGGGGCAGAAAAGCAATTGATATATCAATCGACAGCGAAACTGAGCCGACAACCGAAGTGATTGAAGAACCGCAAAAAGAACCGCTCTTCAAACCATCTCCGACAGTAAGGACTCCCGACCAACTGATAAACGAATATGCGTCCCAAAAAAATGACAGTGAAAAAAGAAATAATCCGCTTGAGGGTGAATCCGGACGCGACAAGAATATAGCGTTAGACAATAAGACAATCGATGGGACAGATGTCTCTGATAACGGTGTCGCTGAGGTAGGTGCTGATGATTCTGCAGAGCAAATAGCTACAGAAGACCTCCCTTTAGATATTCCGTTTATGGAAAGCAAGCGCCGCAAACGTCCTGAAAAAGCGCCGATAGTCCCTGAGCCTCCGACATATGATGAACCCGTTGAGGAAGCTAAGCCAGAAGAGAAAAAAACAGTGGAAGTAAAAGCACCATCGATTACGCCGACTGTGGTTGACAGTGGCGCATATGTTTTCCCACCGCTGGACTTGCTGGCCGCCGGTTCCTCAAAAGGCCATAGTGGCGATGATGAAGTTCGGCTAAACTCCGAGCGGCTTGAATCAGCCTTTCAAAGCTTTGGCGTCAATGTCAAGATTTCAAACGCAACTTGCGGGCCTGCTGTCACCAGATATGAAGCGGCAATGGAAGCAGGTGTGAAACTCAGTAAATTGACGAATTTGGCCGATGACATAGCTTTGTCACTTGGGACAAGTGGTGTTCGTATAGCGGCCATGCCAAACATGATTTCGACTGTGGGTATAGAGGTTCCGAATAAGAGCGTAAGCGTGGTCTACCTGCGTGAAATAATAGAGTCAACAGCGTTTGTGAGTGCAAAATCTAAACTGACATTCGCAATCGGCAAAAACATATCCGGCGAAGCAATAGTAGGTAATGCTTCCAAAATGCCGCATATGCTTGTTGCAGGAACTACGGGGTCGGGCAAATCAGTTTGCCTTAATTCAATTATATTGAGTTTATTGTACAAAGCAAACCCTGAAGAGGTGCGCTTTATAATGATTGACCCCAAAATGGTCGAGTTCAATGTTTATAATGAAATACCGCATCTGCTCGTGCCGGTGGTAACTGATGTTAAAAAGGCCTCTGGGGCATTGCAATGGGCTGTTTTTGAAATGACAAAGAGATATACCCTGTTTAAAGAGACCAATGCGAGAGATCTTGAGGGTTACAACAAAGTGGCAAGGGAATCGGAGGAACTGACGGAGTTTCCACAAATTGTAATTATCATTGACGAACTTGCCGACCTGATGATGACGGCGGCTAAGGAAGTCGAAGAATCGGTTTGCCGTGTGGCGCAGATGGGGCGGGCAGCAGGAATGCATCTCATTATTGCAACACAAAGCCCACGCGCCGACGTCATAACGGGACTGATGAAAGCAAATATTCCATCGCGTATTTCATTTAAGGTATCAAGCGCACTCGAATCCCGAATCATACTTGATGCGGGGGGCAACGCCGATAAGCTGGTAGGCAACGGAGATATGCTATTTGCGCCCATTGGCTCAGACAAACCTATGCGTGTTCAAGGCACATGGGTTTCGGACGCGGAACGTGAAAAAGTGGTCGAGTTCATTAAAAAGAGCGGCCAGACGCAATATTCAGAAGAAGTCATGGACGAGATAGAAAAAGCTGCAATCGAAAAAACTTCCGGCGGAGATAAAGTCAAGGAAGAAACAGATGCGGCCGATTATGACGAGCTTCTTCCACAAGCAGTTGAGCTTATTTTCGAGACAGGCCAAGCCTCGGTTTCGATGCTGCAAAGGAGGCTGAAATTAGGATTCTCACGCGCAGGACGCATAGTAGATCAAATGGAGCAAATGGGCGTTGTAGGGCCGTATGAGGGGTCAAAACCACGAGCGTTACTGGTGACCAAAGATCAGTGGCGACAGATGCAATACATCAGCGGAAATGCGCCTGAGGATAGCATAGTGCCTGAACCGGTCGTGTCCGTAACCTCCGTTACTGACGAGAGGCCGCTGGCAGTCAATCCTCTGCCCTTGATTGTCAACGAAAGCCCAGAAGATGACTAACCGCCGTCAGGTGATGGGGCTCGACTTCCGTAGCCTACCCGATATGAAATGCCTCCGGCTGAGCTGGGGGCATTTATTAGTTACATTCAACTATATTGCAATCACTTTTTTGTATAGTTTGTCAAAAATGCAAGTTGACACCAACGCGCTAGTGTAGTAGTGTGTTAAACAGTTGGGAAAAAGAGGTAATTATTGTGACAATTCTTGAATTTGGTTTCGTGTTTCTCCTTATTGGTTTTATTATCGCCCTTGTGGGCAATAGCGCCAATAGGGATGTCATTGCGAACTTAATTGTAGAATAAAGTTAAGATAAAATCTACGATTAGACCTGTAGTGAAATCCGCTACAGGTCTTTATTTTTTCTGACAACAGAAACCACGAGCAACCAGAACCAATCCAGGCGCAAAAAATTACTTTACAAAAATAGGGGGAATTTTACAGCATGAAAACAAAAAGTGTTCAGAGAGTATGGGCCATAATCATTATTCTCGCAATGATTTTATCAGGGTCTATGCAAGCGCTTGGAGCGCAAGGAAATCAAGATGTGTTTTTGGATATTGCCGGACACTGGGCTAGAGAAACAATACTCAATGCATATGAGACAAATCTTGTGTCCGGATATTCGGACGGAACATTCAGGCCCAATGCGTCTATCACACGCGCGGAAACAGTCACAATTTTGAATACGCACTTCGGCATAACCTCTGGAGAAACTGTTCATTTTACAGATGTTGCTTACGGCACATGGTTTTACGATGCGATTGCTGCGGCTATTGATGCCGGTTATGTCAGCGGATTCCCGGACAATACGTTCCGACCGAATGCAAATCTTACCAGACTGCACGCAGCGTTGATGATATACAGACTATCGGGCAGTCCAGAACCGAATGATGTAAATGTCGTCGATGATTTTGCAGATGCCGCAGAAACTTTGGCCAACAACGCAGAAAATACACAGGCCGTTGCGTTTTTTGTTGAAAATCAAATCATGCATGGATATGCAGACCAAACGTTGCGTTTGGACAATGCAGTTACACGAGCAGAGTTCTTGACATTGTTGATGAGAAGCGCTGTGCTTGCTGACAACAATATTGAAGAAGACGACGTACCGCTTGGAGCATATCCACTACCACCCGCAACACCAACAACACTGCCAATAACAGGCGGCGGCGGTGGCGGTGGAATCCCACGTACAGCTGATGAGAGAGCTGTTGCTCTTGTCTGCGTCAATAGGACTTGGGACAGCATCTACTATATGAGCGTTGAAATTGGCACTCGTGTGGGCGGAATGGCCGGCGAACGCAGAGCGATTGAATGGCTGATTGCTGAGTTTGAAGCGCTTGGACTGGAAACAGAAATCCATGAGTTTGACGCAGCAGTTCAGACCAGAAACATCGGATATCTCACCATACATAACGCAGAAAACTTCTACGGCATGGGTCGGTTCTTCGGCGGAGTAACAGATGGTTTTAGCCGATACGGCGGCCCGTTCATGCCATGGCATGGACATATCTGGGAAGTCGGTGCGGCCGCTAATGGGCTTATTACCCACAATTTTATTACCGGTGAGGTCGCCGCACCTGTTACCGGAGAAGTTGTGTTTGTTGGCGACATCCCCGGCAATCTTAATGCTGATGCAGCTGCAGCCCTGGCGCAAGAACTGTTTGAAGCTGCGGACGTGGACGGAAAAATTGCACTGATCGGAATGAGAAACCCAAATGCCGCGATTGCCAATATCGCAACGGCAAATGGCGCGATTGGCCTCATGGGACATACTGTAATAGGTGGACGCGGCAACTTCGGTGCAGCCGGTAGCCCCAATATACCTGTCGCAAATGCAGTTGATATTCCCGTACTGGGGCTGGCGCTTGCTCAAGCCGAGTGGCTCAAGACATTTTTAGAACAAGAGTCGGTGACGGTGACCATAGAGACACAACGTTACAGCACACCTGTTTCATGGAATGCCATCGGCAGAAAGCCCGCAATCAACAACCCCGATACAGCACCCATCTTTTATGTCATCGGCCATATTGATACGGTTATAGGTGCACCGGGTGCTAATGACAACGCAAGCGGTGTGGCGGTTACGCTAGAAGCTGCAAGAGCATTATCACAACTGCACACCCCTGATGTAGAGCTCCGTTTTGTCGGCTTTGGAGATGAAGAAAACGGCCTGCGTGGGGCTTGGCGATATGTACAGCGTCTGCCGCAAGCAGAGCGCGACCGTATCCGCGGCGTGTTCAACATGGATATGACCGCATCTGCGGCATACGATGAGGCTCCTTACTGGGTCATGGCGACTGTTGACGGTCTGCCCAACTTGGTTACCCAAACATTCATAGCAACTGCAGACCGTCTCGGATTTGAAGGAATCCTTCAGCAAGCTATGTTCAGCTCCAGCGATCATGTTCCGTTCCACTTCAACGGTATACAGCAAGCCAACCAACGACCAAATCCATTTGTTCCCAGCATACCGGCGGCCATGGGCATATGGCTGGGCAGAGTGAACGAAGGCATGATAACACCATCAAACTTCACAGTAGAGTTTTATTACCATACGCCTCAAGATACAATTTGGGAGAACGTATGTAAGGATCGTTTGGAGATGTGCATACAAATTGTTTCTGCGGCAGTCTACTATATGGCACGCAACTACTTGAAATACTATGCAAATGCATCTGTAGCACTAAGCCCAGCTATGTTTGGAGGCAGAGCTTTTCACATAGAGTCCGACATCCATGAACTCAACGGTTCGTGGTCAGATTTAGTGGAAAGTGAAATAGAGTTTGAAATAGCCTCATAAAGCGCATTTATATCTGAGTATATACAACAATCATGGCCATTGGACTACCCGATGGTCATGATTTATTATGCGATGATTATTGAACAAATTCCCATTTTATGTTAACATGATTAGAGTGGGGAGCACTAAGCTGACTTTCAACATAAAGTGGGGATAGTCTTATGGATGAAAAAACCGAAAGCGCACTGCTTTGTGAGCTGGAGCGCATCCTTGACTCAGGCGGCGTGGCAATCTCTGCCGACTTTAAGGGCAATCAATTGACCGATGAAGAAAAACAGGCCATTGAGCTTGTTCAAAAGATAGTCCGTAAGCACAGTGAGCAGACAATCAATCAACTCAAAATCATGTCCAGTATTGTTGAAAACTCGCCTTATTTCATCGCATACAAAACTTTCGAAGGTAAGTGCCTGTACGTTAATCCGGGAGCATCGTTGCTTACCGGATATTCTCGTGAGGAACTCATGGAGAACTATGTCGGCTTGCTATTTGGTGACGCGGGGCTGGGTCGTGCGACATCGTTTAAGGAAGTTTTGGCTGAAAAGGGAATTATAAAAAATGAACATGTCGCAACAATAAAAGGTGGAGAAGAGCGCGTATTCTCAGGCACATCTTTTGTAATAGAGGACGGCGCATATGCAACTTTGGTATTGGATGTTACCGAAGCGAGGAAAATTGAAAGCGAGCATATGCAAACGCTGCAAACGATGAATTCAATACTAAACTCACTGGATGCGATGATATATGTTACCATTCCGCAAACCGGTGAAATACTGTTTATGAATGAGCAAATGAGAGAACACTATAACTTTGGAGATGATGTAATAGGGAAGCGTTGCTATAATGTGTTACAGGACGATGAGGATGGGAAGTGCAATTTTTGCCCATGTCACCAATTAGATGAAGCCCCTAATAGCGTTGTAGTTTGGGAAAAAGCCAATCCGCTCACCATGCGTCTATATAAAAATACCGACAGATATATTGACTGGCATAATGGTGAAAAGGTTCATATTCAATACTCGGTAGATATAACCGACATAGAGCGAACAACAAGATCACTTACAGAAGCGTTGACTGACATTTCAAAAGCACAAGATTCTTTAGAAAAAGCGCTTGTCGAAACAAATACTGACCCTCTGACCGGAATTTACAACAGACGGTTCTTTAATGACAAGTTGCCAAACCTGGTGATGTCCTTGTCGCGCTCGTCAAGCCCACTGAGTGTACTCATGGTGGATATCGACTTTTTCAAAAAATTCAACGACACATATGGTCATGGCGAAGGCGATTACTGTCTCAAAAAAGTCTCGCAGGCGCTTAAAGATAGCTTGCCCCGAGATGAGGACTTTGTAGCCCGGTATGGTGGTGAAGAGTTTGTGGTTGTTCTTCCAAACACCTCAGAAGATGGTGCGAAGGTTGTTGCTGAAAGATTACTAAACACCATCAGAGAACTCAAGATACCTCATGAAAACAGCGAAATGGCCGACCATGTCACTGTTTCGATAGGCGTTACAACCGGTCAAGCGTCGCACACCCATGCTGCTGAGGCATACATTAATTGGGCAGATAAGATGTTGTACAAATCCAAAAATGAAGGCAGGAACAGATACACATACGCACACTTTGAAGAGGAGACCTGACAGGAGACAGGAGCTTTATAATCAAGCGAAGAGAGGGTCGCGACCGAGCTTGGCTCGGTCATGACCGAACGAGCGCAGATTTCACAAGTTATAAAATATATAAAGGGAAGATTTTTTTGGCTGTTGCAGCAAAAGAATCTTCTCTTTTTTTGAAAAATTTTTACTGATGAAGATTTTGTTTATTTTGATGAAACAGCTAATGTGTTTTCTGAGTCAAGAAAAGAGAAGTGTGAAAAATATGCATAAATACATGACGAATATTGACATAATAAAATGATAATTAATACGAAATGATGACATTTGCTATTGACGGAGCAAAAAAGTTGTTGTATAGTTTAGTTCCGCTGCACTGGCAAAAAGACAAAACAGAGGCGAAAAAAGCACGGCCTTTGGTCTATGTTGCACAGTTGCGCCTGGATATGCGAAAGGAATGATTACAAAATGAGGACAAAACTGCTTATAGCATCTGCTGATGTGGGTTATGCAGAGCACCTTTCAAATTACATATCGGAACACTACAGGAGCACAATTGAGGTGAGCATGTTTAGGACACAGAAGAGCTTGGCTGATTTGCCGGAAAATCAAAGGTTCGATGCTGCATTATTTGATGTGGATTTGCTGGAGGGATTTGATACAAGTCGCATTGTTTTGCCGGTGTTGTTGGTATCGGAAGATGCAGAGGAATCCACAGGATTCGAAAACTTTGAGACAATCAGCAAATATCAACGCATTTCTGCGATTGTTTCTGAGCTTCTGTCAAAATGTGCAAAGATTACAAAATACAGCGGGGATCCGGACAGTAATAATGCAAATATAACTGCGGTTTGGTCACCATCGGGTGGGGTCGGAAAGACCACGGTAGCACTATCATATGCCGCAAGCAGAGCTGCTGTGGGAAAACGGGTTTTATATCTCAACCTTGAGCCGTTTTCAAGCGTTCCTGCGTATTTCAACGACTCAGGAAAGAGCATCAGTGCAGCTTTTGAAATGCTGGAAAATGCACAGGGCAACCTGCAGATGCTGATTAGGGGAATCTGCCAGCAAGACCGGGAAGCTGGTGTCGCTTATTTTTGCCGACCAGAAAATTTTGATGATATGTATGCGCTATCTTCCGATAACATCGCAGAGCTGACAACGGTGTGTGCAGGTGTTACAGAGGAACTGGTCGTAGACATGTCTTGCGTTTGTGATTGGCGTACCAGAAAGGTATTTGAACTTGTTGACACGATATTCATTGTTACAGACAAAACCACAACGGCACAAGTCAAACTTTCACAGTTTTTATCTCAGCATAATGTTTTTGAAAGCATAAAGGAAAAGGTTACTCTGGTTGCAAATAAAGGAGCTGCTGTTAGCATGGAAGTCGATGGTGCTATATGGAAGCTCCCATGGGTTTCTTCCTCAGATCCCAAAACTGTATACAAAACACTTTCTAGCTGTTTTGAATGATGTCAAGTTGACGCAACAGGAGACAGGACTATGACCGAACAAATGCGCGATGAACTTGTGAGCCAAATAAAAACTGAAATTCAAAATCATGCAGACCTCACCAACTCCAGTAATGACAGACTTCAGGAAATTGTATCTGAGGCACTTGAAGAAAAAATCAAGCAAGGGAGAGAAAACCTCGGAAAATCAAATCTTGCAATTGCATCACTGAATTTCCGAGATAGAAAAAGCATTACCGAGTCTGTATTTGAGTCGATACGTGGACTTGGGGTTTTGGGAAGGATAATTTCTGACAACGATATCACAGAAGTGATGATTAATGGGCATAGTGATATTTATATAGAAAAAGACGGCAGACTTTACAGGAGCACAGATAAATTTGAAAGCCGCCGTGAGCTTGAAATAATCATAACAAAATTTGTATCTAGAGCGGGCAGAGCCGTTAACGAAAGTGACCCAATTGTGGATTTTAGGTTGGAAGATGGTTCACGTGTCAATGTAGTTATGCCTCCAATTGCGCTCAATGGCCCAATCGTTACGATACGGCGTTTCCCCAAGGAAGCCATGACAGCCCGGAAGCTGATAGAATTTGGATCTATCACACCGGAAGCAGCAGAAATACTCAGACTGCTGGTGACGGCAAAATATAACATTTTTGTCAGCGGTGGAACCGGCAGTGGCAAGACGACATTTCTCAATGCACTCTCAAATTTCATCCCAAAAGACGAACGAATCATCACTATTGAAGATTCAGCTGAGTTGCAAATAAAAAATATAGAAAATCTTGTTCGGCTTGAAACGCGCAATGCAGGGCCGGACGGCAAGGGAGCCATCACGATAAAGGAACTTATAAAATCTGCTTTGAGAATGCGACCCGAACGTATAGTTGTAGGTGAGGTGCGAGGCGCGGAAGCGCTGGATATGTTGCAGGCGATGAATACCGGACATGATGGCTCGCTTTCAACAGGCCACGCCAACTCAACGCATGACATTTTGAGCCGTTTGGAAACTATGATACTTCAAGGGGCAGCCGGGCTGCCGCTCGAAGCGATTCGCCAGCAGATCGCCTCATCGGTCGATATAATTATTCACTTGTCCAGGCTTCGGGACAGGAGCCGCAGGACGATGGAGATTGCCGAGGTTTTGGGTTATGACACACAAAGCAGGCGAATCAGTCTGAATACACTTTTCGAATTCAAAGAATCGGGCGAAAGTACGCAAACAAAGGTTATCGGTCAGCTTTGCAGGACATCAAACCCTATGCAGAATACTTATAAACTGGAAATGGCAGGGGTCAGAATGGTTATATGACAGTCGTACAATTAAGAGGGTATTAAAATGGAAACAACAAAGTCTGAGATGGTTAGCAACGCAGCAAACGACTATTCAAAAAGCCCATGTACAGTGTTTGACTATGTGCTGCCCTGTCTTGCCGGAGCTTTCGCCGGGTTTATCATCTTGTTCATTTTCTACAGGATTATTACGCTGTCGGTCATTGGCGGTCTTGTTTTTGGCCTGATCAGCATATTCGTTTATGCGCGTAATGCTGTGCAAAAGCGAAGACAAAAACTTAGGTTGCAGTTTTTTGACCTGCTTGAAGCAATGTCTGTTGCGATGAGGGCAGGCAACACAATACTAATCTCACTTCAAAGCGCAAAGGCAGACCTAATGCTCATTTACGCGCAAGACAGTGACATAATCACAGAACTCGACATCATAATAGGGCGATTCAATAATGCCGTACCTTTATCTGAAGCATTTTCTGACTTGGCGCAGCGCTCAGGTCTTGAAGACATAACCAGCTTTGCAGCAATATATGCGACGATAGAGGGGAAGTCTGGGCGTGCAGACGAGATTGTACGCGAAACGCAACAGATCATATCAGATAAGATGGAAATTGAAATGGAAATAGATACACTGATGACTGCAGCAAAAACAGAGGTAAGCATCATGCTGGTCATGCCGCTAATCATCCTTGGGATTATAGGCTATGCAGGCGCGGGTTTTATGGATGCAATATACACATCAGGTGTTGGGCGTGTGGTGTCCACCGGTGGACTTATTGTTCTGATAGTCAGTTATATATTGGCCAGAAAATTCAGCAACGTGAAGCTGTAGAGGAGTATGGCATGATTATTGTGATTATGGTTATCGCTACACTGCTTATAGTTTCCTGGCTTATTTTGCTCAGCAGGGTAAATGCCGACGACTGGAAAGTAGCGGCATATAACAAAGTGCTTGAAAACTGTGCGACAATAGAAAAACTGCGGCAAAAAGAAAACGAAAAAGACAAAAAGTCCGACACATATGGAGGCATTGCAAATTTTGATATGAAGCTTTTCACGGGCAGAGGCACTGGCAAGCGCGTCAAAAAGCTTGAAAGTGATTGCATCGCCTTGCAAAATGGCAACCTGAGCAGTGTCAACATTCTTGCGATGCCTGGATATGTGCTTGTACGAGAGTTTGCGACGATAGGAAAAGGAGAACTCCATAAAACCATTATGGCAAATAGCTGTGAGCTGTATGGCAAAAAACACGCAGCATACAAAACAAAACACGTGCTTGCAAAGCTTCTGTCATATCCTGTCATCGGTGCTTCTATAAACCTAATGATAGGCGCTATGCTGCTCGGAACAGGTAATCGGGCTCAAGGACTTGCCACTATAGGGCTTGGCAGCACTCTGGTTCTGGTGCTTGTCTATGCCATATATGACGAGCAGAGTGACTGCTTAAAAAAACGGCGTTTTGCAATCAGCAGACAATTTCCGAATGTTGTGTCAAAACTGGCTCTACTCGTAACATCAGGAATGGTTATGGACAGGGCGTGGAAAGAGGCAGCATATAGCCAGGAGTCAGAGATATATATGGAAATGAGAAAAACATCCATGGAACTTGACAACCTTGTATCTCCCGAAGTTGCATTCGGAAATTTTATCAGCAGGTGCAATACCAAAGAAACAGCAAAGCTGGCATCGGCGATTATGCAGAATCTCTCTAAAGGCAACGCCGAAGTGGGCAGGCTTATGAAAGATATGGCGCGTGAAGCGTGGCAGGAGCGCCGACATATGGCAAAGCGAGAAGCAGAGAAAGCAAACTCTAAACTGATGTTGCCGACAATGCTTTTGTTTTTGGCAATATTGGTTATGTTGATGGTGCCCATAGCAATGAATTTTTCAGGAATATAGAAAGGAGGGGTGATCATGATGCAGAAAATATCTAAACTTCCGATGCTTGCACATAAATCTATCTATGGGTTTATCGGAACACTGAAAGAAGATCAGCGAGGACTTTCAGGGGTAGTGGTTGCGATTTTGCTGATACTTGTCGCAGTGTTGGCGGTTGTACTGATTTGGGGATTTTTGAGTGGATGGCTTCAGGACTTATGGGAGCAAATCACCGGGCAGGCAGGTATGATTAGCTGACTAAAACTCGCCAGCTCAAGTGGGAGTCGAACTCCACCGCCTGACGGTGGACAAAGGAAGGAGGAGGGCTGTATTGTTTGGTAATGACAAGGGGCAGGCATTTGTGGAAGCAGCCATTCTCTTTCCGATTATGATTATGATTTTTGCCGCATTAGTTTTGCTGTCGATTTACTTGCCAACAAGAGGAGCGCTTCAACGTGCCACACAAAATGCGGCAACGACAATTGCGACAATCAAAAGCGACACCTGGCTCTTTTTTGATGAAAGCACAATGACATTCTATTGGGAGCGAAACAAAGATAATTTGAAAAATGTTTATGCCGCCATATTTTCTGATATAACCGATGTCCAATCATTGGGGGAGGAAATCGTTGCATCAGTCGAAGCAAGAAATTTGAGCGCCAAGGCTGGCACCCTGACAGTTGAGAGTGTTGTCATCGACAGGATTTTGTACAAAGAAGTAATTGTAACAGCGAATCGGGAGATTCCAATTCCGGTGAACTTATCTTTCGTTGGCTTCCCTCAGACAATTCCAATCATAGTGACATCATCAGCATCTGTGCAAAGTGGAGGGGAATTTGTCAGAACCATTGACATGGCTGTCGATTTTGGACAGTTCTTGTTAGAAAAATTTGGAATTACAGACATTGCAGGAAATATAAGCTCATCCGGACAAAGAATTAGAACATTGCTGGGGTGGTAATAGTGCAGTACATGATCGGGGAGAGGTGTTATGAAAAAATTTCTAAAAGATACAAAAGGCGCCGTTACTGTATTTATTACATTGCTCTTAATCCCTGCAATGTTGATTAGCGGCACTGCCGTTGATTTGGCGCGAATACATACAGCGCACAGCACCATTCAAAATGCAAACCAATTGGCAGCGAACACGGTAATGACACAATACAATGCGCTTTTGTACGATATTTACGGATTGATGGCAGTGGCTAAAGATGACCAGATACTCTATGCGCTTTTGGATGAATATATCAAAGTTACAGTTTTCGGTGGGCAATGGGCAGATAGGACGATTGGTACATTGCAGGTGTTTTACGGCGCGGATATTGCGCTGGATGAGCCATACTTTCCCGAAGGTAAAAACCTCAGGAATCCAGATGTTTTAAGGCGACAAATTGAACAATACATGAAGTTTCGAGGCCCGATTTTGTTAGTTCAGGAGTTTTTGGATAGGCTCACAGAAAATAGGATCCTTAATGACGCTCAAATCATTAACGACAAGGTGACAATTGACTCTGCGATAGCGGATATTTTTGAGAAATATAAAGAACTGTATAATGCCATAATCGCTGCGGACAGATGCACCCATGCTATAGGCGGGATTGCAGGAGGCTCATTTGGATTTATGTCAACATTGCTGACTATTATTCACGAGGATTTCGTTATGCTCAGAAGCCTAGCTAATGCCTATATGAACTCAACTTGCCCTATAGAGCAAGATTACTATAGCGCAATTTATGATACGGTGCGAAGAAATATTAGAGCGGTTCTTGTTGGTGGAAGCCGACATGGATTTACAGCAAATGGAGGGTGGGACGTTACCGGAAACATCAACAGAACACTTCCGCAAGCTATTGAAAATGCAAGACAACAAGCGGAAGACTTCAAGCCAAGGTTTGATTTGGTGGTTACACTTGCAAGACAGCTCGATGAGATGAAAGCAGAACTGGCCAATAAAATCAACGATTTTGAACAAAAGTTATATAGCGGAGAAATCAGTGAGGAGCTTAGAATTGCCTTTTCAGAGCAGGTAGGCTCACCTCCAAAATCCATAATAGAGCGATATCGGAATATTCTGAAATGGGATATTGAACCAATGGCTGATGTATATAGGGATGGGGGATACAGCTATATTGACGATATCCACAAACCAATGCTGGAGGATGTGCGATTCAGAAACAGGCTGGCTCCAGGCGCTCAAAGCCTTTCACAAGCCGAGCTTACAAACCTGCCAAATGACAGCAGATTTGGGATAAGCAGCGGTGGCGCAGCGCATTTTGCAAACATTCCAAGAGATAATGTCACATATAAAATGGAACCGGGATTTCTACGCTTTGCGGAACACCCGGGAAACAACGCCGCATTTTTTGCAGAGCTTTCAGAGATGATGAATCAGCCGGAATTGCCGCCAATTAAACTGTTTGATGGACAAGAAGATGCAAGTGGGGCAAATGCAGAGCAGATACAGCGAAACCTCATAAATGATTTATTGAATATTGTTAACACAGCATACAACGGACTTGAAAATGAGCCTTTGGGTGCAAAATATATAAATAATGCGACAACGTCAACAAATCAGCCTGTAAATATGCTGGATGTTTCTGAGCTGATACCTGAGGCAACTTCGATGTCGGTTTTAAATATCATCCAGGATCCGCTGAGCAGTTTGGCTTTAGTGGGAGACTATATGCTGTTGCTTATTTATTGTGCTTCAATGTTTTCTAATTACGCGACCGCAAAACCTGAAACCATTGGACAAACGCGGAATGAATTTGATGCAACCAACCTTGCGAGGGCGGCAAGCGGTGTTCCCATGAGTCCCGAAGTAAATTACTTCTACCAATCAGAACTAGAATATCTTTTCCACGGAAGCGAAAACGCTGAGACAAATCTGAGTGCAGTAACAAGGCTTTTGTTGTTGGTGCGGCTTATATGCAACTACATACGGGTTTTTAGTGTTTCTGAAGTGACCGCGGTCGTTTCGAGCATCAAAACCGCATTTGCGTGGGCACCGCCGCTTGCACTCATATTGGGGGAATTGGCTCGTGCTGCTTTTGTTGCAGCCGAGTCGGTAATAGATGTAGCAGCATTGCGCTCAGGGCATAGGGTTTCATTACTGAAAAATATTTCAGCAGGGGAATGGGTGAGCACACCAAGTGGGCTTCTTAAAGCGACAACAAACATGCTTCGTGGCGAACATGCAGATGGGAGCGTGTTTGGCAATGAAAGAGGATTAACATATATGAACTACATGCTGTTTTTCTTTGTTGCTAAAGCAGTGTTTTACACAGGCAGTTATGGAAATGCGGCAAATGAGCTGGCTGTCAGGACAGCCAATCTCATAGAATGGAATATTGTAAATTTTGAAAGCGGCAGTAATGCAGACGAAGGAAATATGGCCGAGGCGATGAACTGCCCCAATAGGTTCAGGCTTGAAGATATGAAGACAGACTTCAGCCTAACTACGACAGCCAGTCTCCGTATGCTATTTCTGTCTATGGCTTTTGCAAGAAACTTTTCAGATTCAAGGGGCATAGGAATTCCGCCGGCCATGCAACTGAGGGTGACAGACTATAGGGGGTATTAGTGTGAGAAAAGATGATAATGGATATATTGTGGTTGAAACAGTTTGCGCTTTCATCCCATTTGTGCTGCTAATCGTGTCGATTTTGAGCCTTGTAAATATCGTAACGCTCCAAGCAAGAGTCCACTTTGCACTTACCCAAGCAGCAAAGACCTTGTCGGTATACAGCTATGTTTTGGAAGTGGCAGGAGTGGCAAACGAATTGACAGCTCTTGATAATAAAGCAGACAATACAGCCAGAGTTTCAAATGAACTCAGAGCGAACATAAATGATGTGCTTAGCGGAATCGAAGCTTTGGCAGGGACACGCAATGTAGCAAACCGTGTATACGGTTGGGGAGAAGAGGCGCTGGGTAATCCCCAAGCGGTGATAAATCAATTGAAAAGTTTCGGCATAAACGAATTGCGAAATCAAGTGTTTGAAATCATGGTGCGTCCTTTGGTTGGGCGGTATCTGGCAAATGGGGAAATGACCGGAGATG
Organism: Oscillospiraceae bacterium; assembly: GCA_009781855.1. Taxonomy (GTDB): domain Bacteria; phylum Bacillota; class Clostridia; order Oscillospirales; family Oscillospiraceae; genus WRMH01. The sequence goes on from WQUY01000004.1 coordinate 44,768, forward strand.
AATATTTAAAAAGCGTTAGGGTTGTAAACAGACGCACCGGAGCGACAGGGCTTGATGCTTTAGAATTTTATCAGCTTAACAATCTTGGTATAGGCAATTCAGTGCTGATTGATGCGGATGGAAATGTCAAGCTGACTGTCGCATATGAGGTTGAATATACATTTGGAGCTCTGCCACTACCATTTCGGCCGACCCTTAGGATAACACAAACAGCAATTACAAGCGCGTGGCTTAACGGCAGTGGGAGAGGGTACTGGTAAATGCTTAACATTATGGTAATGGTGTTCGGATGCATTGCAATGGGCTTTGACCTTAAAGCGAGACGGATTCCCAATAAACTTATTTTAGCTATGATCGCTGGCTGGGCTGCAATAATCTCGGCAAAATTGCTATTAGACCCCGATGCTTCAATCGATCAACTTTTGGATTCATCGCTGGGATTTGTTGCGGGTGGAGGCCTCTTTTTGCTGGTATATCTGCTGAGCAAAAAGGGTGTGGGTGGAGGTGATGTGAAGTTTATGGCGGCATCAGGGCTGTATCTTGGTCTTTTTGGAATTATTTCCGCCATACTTTATGGCACTATTCTTGCTGCAATAGTCGGACTATGTCTTATTCTTTTGAAAAAGATAGGCCGCAAAGACCCTATCCCTCTGGCTCCGTTTCTGCTTGCCGGAATACTAATAACCATCCTCCTACAGCGCGTATGAATATCCGTTAAAAGCCATAATCCGTAAACCAAACGCAAGCTAAAAATCAAGAGCATAACTCCAGCCACAGACTAAAAATATAATCAGACCAACAATTGCCAATGTTTACAAGGGGGTAAGCTGTCATGAAAGTTAGAATCCGTATATTTATAGGCATAGGATGTACAATACTTATGCTCGCCTCTTGGATAGTTACAGTGAATGCGCAAACCACTGCGGAGAAACAACTTGAGCTCATTGCACAAGCTGCTTATTTGATGAATGACGGGATCTATATTCGTGCGGTTACGCTGTTGGAGGAAGCGGCAGGATATAGTGATGAATTTACACTTGAAGCTGAGCGAAAGCTGAAACAAGCGTATCTGGCGCTGATTGACAATAGGGGATTTGGCCGCAGATACACCACGCTGCTCGAAAGACAAATAAACCGGCACAATCATAGCCCGGATATGTTTGAGGAATTAGCAAACTACTACTTGTCCATATCAAGAACAGCACAGGCACTCAATGTACTCAAGGCGGGGCTTGAGAGAACGGGATGCCAAATCCTTATAGCAATGTATGAGGATAGTCGGTACGCTTTTGAAACTTCACGCTCATCATATGACTACGTCTCTGCGATATATAATGGGACGGTTCGGGTGCGGCGAGATGGTTTGTGGGGCATAGCCAATAGCCAGGGAACTATTATCATACCTTGTGCATATGACAAAATCAGCACATTTTGCACTGACCGTGCAGTTGTAAAAAGAGACGGTGAGATTTTTGCTGTTGATAGAAACAACAACCGTATAGCGCTGCTACGAAATGGGGCAGAAGACTTTGGCAATCTGGCGAACAATCGGATTTCAATCCGGGTAGATGGAGTTTGGCGCCGAGCTACAGGCGATTTTTCGCTGGGAAGCGCCGAATTTGAACAGATAGGAATGTATGCTGATGGCTATGCCGCTGCAAAAACAGGTGGAAGATGGGGCGTAATCGATTTGGGTATGAACTGGCTTGTGCCTCCCATATACGATGGGATTATTATGGATGAACTTGGCAGATGTTTTGGACAAGGGGCAGTCTTTGTTAAATCAGAAGGGGCTGTATATCTTGTTGTAGAAAATCAGATTGTCGGTGTATATGAGGATGCACGCCCATTTTCTAATGAGGGATTTGCCGCAGTTAAAAATGATGGAAGATGGGGATTTATCAACACAAACGGCGAGGTTATGATCGATTTTATTTTTGACGATGCATTATCTTTCGGCCAGCATTTAGCAGCCGTCAAAATTGGTGAATTATGGGGATATATCAGTATTGGTGGCGCTGTAGTCATTGATGTACAGTTTATTGAAGCGAAGAGTTTTTCTGGTGGCAGTGCTCCGGTTTTGACGGAGCGAGGCTGGAGCTTTATCACATTACTTGAATACAAATAAGATGATGGTTCAAGATTACGCCATCACCCTGGGAGGAAAACAAAATGAGTTATAAAATACAATGTAAACATGACATGCTTACGGGTGCTGAGCTGACAATAAGAATTCCGGATTCAGAGCTTGATGAAAAGGCGCTCAATACAATTTTGTCGGACATGCCGCCGTTTATTCTGCCTTTTCACAGCTTTTCCATTGACGGAGAAACTTGTTTTGTATATCGAATCGGAATATATAACAAACTTCAGCACCTGGCTGGAAATCGTGAACCCAAAGAGTATGCACAGTTGTGGGCAAGTGTCATAAGCCCTTTAATTGACTGCGGAGATTGGTTGATGCAACCTTATTCGTTTTTGCTGGATGCACAGTATCTGTATTATGATCAGAAAAGCAGAGAAGTTCGGTATGTTTATATCCCTACAATCCAAGACGTTTCCAATCATGGCAGGCTAAAAGAACTTGCAGCGGACGTGTCAAAGATGATTTCCGTCCAGGATGCAAATTTAGAAAACAAAGTACTGCGTGCAATAATGAAAAACTTTGCGCCGGATGAATTCCTAGAAATGCTCCGGTCATATATGCTCCGTAGTGACAATCAAATGAATAAACATGCCCATCCGCTTTTGCAAGAAAGCGCAAGCGATATGGGTGATATGAGTTTTGATTATGGTGATATTATGGAGTCTGCCCCACAGTCAGATAAACAACAATCATTGATGTTAGATGAGCTTGCACTAAAGCCGCAAGACGATGTACAATTTGACTCCAGAGATATAATCATTGAGATTCCGGACAAAGCGGCAAGAAAAGAAAAGGTCAAGAAATCACAAAAGGTCAAAAAGAGTCAAGCTGAAAAGAAGCAAAAGAAAAATGATGGGCTGAGCGCATTGCTGGGCAGAAAAAAAGCAAATTTGCCGTTTGCATCCTTTTTTATGCCAGATAATTACGATGCCAGTATGAGCAACGACCGTCAAGGGCATATGGAAAGCGCACCATCTCCGCTTATAGAAGCTTGGGATTCAGAACAGATGAGTACAAACAGCTATTACGGACATGCTTTTAATACGAAAATAAGCGGTATTAACGATGACATAGAAAGTGATACATGTGGTGCAAAACTCAGAAATATAGGACATGCACACTTGCCATCGTTAATCAATATTACGGTCGATGAGGGTGAGCTGTTCAGTATCGGTAGATTTGATGATGCAGTAGGCAGGCCGCAATCAAGCTTTGAGTTTGATAAAAATGCAAAAGCTGTCAACACACGACATGCAGTTATAGAGCGAACACATGAGGGGTATCGTGTTGTCGATCTGTCGTCAAACGCAGGGACGTTTGTAAATGGAGAAAGGTTGCCTCCAAATACAGCCTTTATGCTGACTCAGGGCAACCGGATATCTTTTGGGAATTTTGGAGCTGACTACATTTTCGAATCATAGCAGTCGGCTCAATAATAGCGGTTAACGCTGATCTCTAATTTCAAGCAGCTTTTGTTTCAGCTCGCCTTCAATGCGAGCCAGCTCAACTTCAGCAGAATGCCTGCGTTGCGAGCCTTCGGACTGTATGGAACGAACTTCTTCCAGTGTCTCTATAAGCCGCTGGTTTGTACTGACAAGCGTTTCTATATCAACAACACCGCGCTCCGACTCTTTGGCGATTTCAACCGTACCCATTTTCAACTGCTCTGCATTTTTTGTAAGCAGCTCATTGGTCATGTTTGACACTTCGCGTTGAGCATCCATAGCTTTTTGTGCATTATGCATTCCAAGCGCCAGAATCATCTGGCTTTTCCAAAGAGGAATGGTGTTGACAATAGAGGTCTGGATTTTCTCTATCATAAGTGTATCATTATTCTGAATCAGCCGGATTTGAGGAGCCATCTGAATGGATACCATCCGGGTGAGTTCAAGATCATGCAGCTTCTTTTCAAACCGGTTAATCATGTTGGCATAATCGTTTGCTGCCTGAGCGTCCTCCGGCTTTCCGCTCTCAGCAGCTTTCGTTTGAAGCTTTGGAAGTTCAACATTAATACATTCTTGCAATTTTTGTTTGCCTGCAATAATATACATAGAAAGTTCTTTGAAGTAAGCTTGGTTTACCTCGTACATCTTATCAAGCATCGCCGTGTCTTTGAGCAAGATAATCTGATGGGTTTCAAGCATTTCCGAGATTTTGTCAACATTTGCAGAAACTCTGGAATGTTCGGCTCTCATAGACTCGACCCGATTGCGAACCTTTTTCTTTATGCCGAGGATACCTTTTTTCTCTTCCTGATCGGCAGAAAAACCTTTGAGCTCAACAACGAGTGCGGACAACATGTTGCCGACCTCACCCATATCCTTTGTTTTTACACTCTTAAGAGTGGTTTCAGAAAAATTGGCAATATTTCGTTGTGATGCCGCACCATATGTCAAAACAGCATTGGTATCTTTTATGTCAATCTTTGAAGCAAAATCAAGAACAAGCTTCTGTTCTTCATCACTCAGCTGGCTCAAGTCAAGCTGTGCAGCTTCGTCGGCAGTTTTTAATTCGAGATCAGCCGCCTCAGGTATGGGCGGTGTTGCCAACTTATCCTCATTGGGAGCAAGTGTAAGTGTTGGCACATATTCCATAGCATTCGAATTTTGCATTTTTATGTCTCCTCACCAAAAAGCCACATTATTACTTATATACACTAAATTATGTTGACCATTATATACTCATGGTATATGATAGTCAAGTGAAGCAAGTGATTAAGATAGCGCCGTCAATACTCTCGGCGGATTATGCAAAACTTGGAGTAGAAATAGATAGTGTAAGCAGTGCGGACTACCTGCATTTCGATGTGATGGACGGAGTATTCGTTCCAAATATTTCGATTGGGCTGCCCGTGCTTGAATGTGTGCGGAAAGTTACGGACATGGTACTGGATGTCCACTTGATGACCACATCGCCGACAAGATACACAGCTCGTTTTGCAAATGCAGGTGCCGATATAGTGGTTTTTCATGTAGAAGCTGAAGCTCCAGAAAACATAACCCCAGCGATAAATGAGCTGCATGGGCTCGGGAAAAAAGCCGGGTTATCCATAAAACCAAATACTCCTGTTGAAGCGATAGTGCCATATATAGACATGCTTGATATGGTGCTCATCATGACTGTCGAGCCTGGATACGGCGGTCAAAAATTTATGCCGAATATGCTTGCAAAGATAGCGCAGCTTCGTGACCTGCTGGACAGCCGCAAGCTCACTTGTGATATAGAAGTTGACGGAGGAATCAATCTTGAAACCGCAAAGCTCTGTATAGAAGCAGGTGCAAATGTATTGGTTGCGGGAAGCGATATTTTTGGTGCGGAAAACCGGGCTCAAAGAATAGCGGAGCTTCGACGCTCGGCAGTCTTGGGCTTGTGAAAGCCAGGGACACTGATTTTTAGATGAAAGCGAAAGAATATGGATTTTTTCCCCTCAGCATTAGAAAACTTGATAGATAAATTTTCGACGCTTCCGGGAATCGGGCGCAAAACAGCACAGAGACTTGCTTTCTTTGTTATTTCGTTGCCGGATGGAGAAGCGCAAGCTTTTGCACAAGCAATTGCAGATGCAAAGCATTTTGTACGTTGCTGCTCAATTTGCCTCAACCTCACAGACGGCGACACTTGCGCTGTTTGCCGCAATGAACGCCGGGATGCGAGCGTGATTTGCGTAGTTTCTGACCCGAAAGGAGTGCTCGCAATAGAGCGCTCACACGAATACAACGGAAGATATCACGTATTACACGGTGTAATTTCGCCTATGAATAATGTTGGCCCCGATGATATAAGGATAAAGGAACTGATAGAGCGTGTTGCGGACACCGGCGTTGAGGAAGTGATTATGGCGACAAACCCTGATACAGAAGGAGAAACAACAGCCAGGTATATATCGCGGCTGCTCAAACCTTTTGAAATTAAAGTAACACGGCTTGCCTACGGAATCCCAGTTGGCGGCAGCTTGGAGTTTGCAGATGATGCAACCCTTATGCGTGCGCTTGAGGGAAGACTAGAGATATAACTTTAGGAATCACGGCATATACTTCCCTGCTTTCTGAAATAGTAAATAAAGAACGTGTTGCCGTTCTTCAAAAAAGCAACTAATTAACTATATAAGGAGTTTAAATACTACATGCCAGAAAAATTGAAAATTATTGCCCTGGGCGGCCTTAACGAGATCGGCAAGAATCTCACCGTGTACGAGTATGGTCAAGATATCATAATCGTAGACTGCGGTCTTGGGTTTCCGGATGACGACATGTATGGCGTGGATATCGTCATACCCGATGTAACCTATCTTGTCAAAAATCATAACAGAATTCGCGGAATAATTCTGACGCATGGACATGAGGATCACATAGGCGCTCTTCCTTATGTGCTTCGTGAGATCAATGCGCCTGTTTACGCAACCCCCCTTACAGCCGGACTGATACAGTTAAAACTGACCGAACACAGGCTTATGGAAAAAACTGAGCTGGTTGTTAAAAAACCTGGCGAAAAAATCCAACTCGGCTGTTTTAAGATTGAGTTTATACATGTCAATCACAGTATACCTGATACTGTTGCACTGGCAATAAAAACACCTGTAGGTATGATCGTTCATACAGGCGACTTCAAGATCGACACGACCCCGGTATCCGGCGGCATGATAAATCTTGCAAAGTTTGGAGAGCTTGGCAACAGGGGTGTGCTTGCATTACTCTCTGACTCCACCAATGTTGAAAAACATGGATATTCGCATTCTGAGCGAAATGTCGGAGAAAGACTTGATGAACTATTTGACGGTTGTACTCAACGCATAATCGTGACGACGTTTGCGTCGAATGTTCATCGTGTGCAGCAGGTTATTGACTGTGCCGCTAAGTATGGCAGGCGTGTTGCAGTAACGGGACGAAGCATGGAAAATGCCATGAGAGTTTCCATGGAGCTTGATTGCGTCAAAGTTCCAGAGGGGCTGTTTATGGAGCTAAACCAAATAAAGAATCTGCCGCCAGAAAAAATTGTTATAATAACAACCGGCAGCCAGGGTGAACCGATGAGTGCGCTATATAGGATGGCTTTTGCAGGCCACCGCCAAATAGAAATCAAGGCCGGAGATAGGGTAATCATATCATCATCAGCGGTGCCGGGAAATGAAAGAATGGTCAGCCGTGTAATAGATGAATTATTCCGACGTGGAGCGGATGTAATGTATGACAAGACATCCGAACTTCATGTTTCAGGCCATGCCTATCAGGAAGAACTGAAAATGATGCTTGCTTTGACAAAACCAAAGTTCTTTATCCCGGTGCATGGAGAGCATAGACATCTATGCACCCACGCAAAGCTTGCCCAGCAAATGGGGATAGCACCAAAGAATATAATGATTCCTGATATAGGCAAGGTTGTTGAGCTTACAGGCAAGAGCATAACCAGAAATGGAACAGTGCCCTCAGGCAGAATTTTGGTAGATGGAACCGGTGTGGGTGATGTTGGTTCAGTGGTGCTGAGAGACAGAAAGCACCTGGCCACAGATGGAATGATTGTGGTTATCGTCAACCTCTCCAGCGAAGACGGAAGCTTGGTCACAAGCCCGGACATCCTCACCAGAGGGTTTATATATGTCAAAGAGTCAGAAGAACTTATGCGAGAGCTAAAAGATGTTGTGGTGAATACGGTTGAGGACTTCACAGCAGAAAACATCTCAGACTGGACTGCGCTTAAAGGCTCAATAAAAAGGTCTCTTTCAGAGCATCTTTACAAGAAAACAAAACGAAACCCTATGATTCTTCCGGTAATTACCGAGATATAGGGCATAGTATGAATATTCAAATTTTTGGGAAATCAAAATGCTTTGACACAAAAAAAGCCGAAAGATATTTCAAAGAACGCCGCATAAAGTATCAACTGATTGACTTAGTTCGATACGGCATCAGCCGAGGTGAATTCACGAGTGTAAAAAACGCCGTAGGCCTTGCCGCACTCATTGACGAAAAAGCTGACGACGTAGAAATACTCGCCTATTTGGCATATGATAATGACAAAGAAGAAAAACTACTTGAAAATCCAGCCATGATAAAAACCCCAATTGTAAGAAATGGTAAGAAGGCAACTGTGGGCTACAGCCCTGAAATATGGAAGCAATGGGAGTGAGACATCTATGAGCATGGCACTTGGCGCAAACGAAGAAAACAAGCAATATCACATTGACCTCTCACCCGGGCAGGTTGGGCAATACGCGATATTGCCAGGAGACCCTGGGCGAGTTGAAGAAATAGCACAATACCTCAGCAACCCGGCATTCGTAGCAGAAAAGAGGGAGTACAAAACCTTCAGAGGTGAAATAGCCGGGAAAAGCGTAATCGTCATGTCTACGGGAATCGGAGGCCCATCAGCAGCAATCGCTATCGAAGAACTGATAAAATGCGGTGTGCATACATTCATCCGTGTAGGCACATGCGGAGGTATGCAACCGGAGATCTTGCCCGGCGATGTGGTCATAGCCCAAGCAGCGATAAGGAGCGAGGGCACGAGTAATGAATACCTGCCTAAAGGATATCCTGCATGTGCGGATATGGAAGTAATCCTTGCGCTGCAAAACAGTGCAAAGGCCGCGAAGCTGCGCCATCACACAGGTGTGATTCACAGCAAAGACAACTTTTATGGCCAAACAGAGCCGGATGGTATGCCGATTTCAGCGCGGCTGAAAGAGCGATGGGATTCATATATTCGTTCGGGATGTCTTGCCTCGGAAATGGAAGCAGCAGCGCTCTTTTCTGTTGGGCTTACGAGACGAGTTCGTGTAGGATGTGTCCTGACCGTGGTGTGGAATCCCGAATTGCACAAAGCAGGAATATCACAAACTCAGTTTCTGAGCAATGAGCGGGCAATAAAATGTGCCATAAGCGCTATTGAAATGTTGTGATAACAGACTATTTGCGCAAAAATACTGACAGGCTGCTGGGGCGCAATGCTCCAGTAGTTTTTTAGGCAACGACCTTGCCTACAGTTTTAAATCCAAAATCATCCTTTATTTCGATGTCCTCATACTCCGGATTGAGAGACCTCAAAAAAGCCTTGCTTCCGTCTATGACAAGCTCTTTGCAGTATACATCATCAGAATAGACAAAAATTCCTATATCACCGCTGCAAAGTGCTTGCTGCTCTTTGATCCAAATAATTTGCCCATCTTTGATTTGTGGCTCCATGCTATCTCCGCTTACACGCAAAGCAAAAGCAGCACTTTCCGGAACATAACTTGGCGCACTGATCATTTCGTATCCGCTTTCGTCAAGGAACGTTCCTAAGCCGGCTGACACGGGGATGTCATACAAGCGATACAACTGTGGGATTTCGTCTGATGCGACAGGCTTGTCTGGTGTGTCCGGATTAGTCCTATACCTGTCAGATTCAAACAACAAGTCAATAAATTCGCGTACTTTTTGCCGTCCGGCCTGATTAAGACCGGCGTATGAACCTTTTTGGATTTTAGCAAATTGCCATAACACATCATCTACATCAAGGATATCGCACAGGGCAACAAACTGATTGGCGTTGGGAAACGCCAATTCCTTTTCCCAGTTGTAGATAGTCTTGCTGCTTACATGGATACCATAGGCTGAAAGTTTTGCAGCAATGTCTTTTTGCATAAATTTTTTTGCCTTACGCAGTTCGGAAAGTGTTGATCCGATAGAAATTTTCATATGGATACCCCCATATATAAACAATAACGCATAAAAAAGAAAAATTCAAGCCCAAAACAGCAAAAATCTTATAAAATGGCCATTGAGCTATGCGAAATCGCAAAAATAGGGAGTGCAATATAAAATCCCCCGGCTTAGCCGGGGGACACATTCAAAACATTTTGCCTGGAGTTAGTACTCAACTTTAACAGGCATCCGCGTTTTTGCAGACTCCATAACAGCAAGCAAAGCCAAAGAACCTTTTGCGGCCTCCTCGACACTGACAAGAAACGGCTTGCCATCAATCAAGCGGTCGAGAAAAGACCGGATGCTTTCAAATGCAAACCCTTTCGGCTCCCCTTCGATATAATGCTGAACGAGAATATCGGGGGTGCTGACCTTTTCCTCCGTAGTCAATTGAATCAAATTGTGGGTTGAAGCATCAATGTTTACCATACCCTCTGTGCAAAGCAAAGTAAACTTGATATCATTTAAACATGGATTGCCATTGGGCGTGATCCATGCATTTTCCATTTGAGCAACACATCCGTTTTTAAATTCGAGTGTGGTCAAATATATATCTGTTGTGTCAACTCCGTGTCCCTTCATGATGCCCTCTCTGGAAGCGCAATAAACTCTTTCGACATCACTGCCAAACATCCACGCCAGAGTATCAAGGCTATGGCTTCCAAGAAACCAAAGTATTGAAGAGCTTGCAGTCCATGACAACATATCGGTGGCCACCCACTTGACATCATTCAGACGAAAATAACCGGAATAAGGCTTGCCAAGCTTACCCTCATCCAGTGCCTGTTTGGCGGTATGAAATGGAGGGCTCCATCTGTTATGCAAATCGACCATTGTGCGGACATTATTCTTTTCAACAGCTTCTAAAATGGCAAATACATCTTTCCTTGACGTGGCAAGGGGTTTTTCTATCAAAATATGTTTCTTTGCGTTAGCCATTGCAATTGAAGCCTCTGCATGAAGGTAATCTGGAGTGACTATGCTCACAGCATCGCAATCACACTTTTTCGCCATTTCATGGAGGTCAGAGTATACATCTTTTATCCCAAACTTATCTGCGACAGCTTGAGCTCTTGATACATTCAAGTCGCAAATTGCAGTGATTTCCACAAGTGGGTGACTATTGAATATCGAAGCATGACGCTCTCCCCATATTCCCGCTCCGACTATGCCCATCTTTAACTTTTCCATCTTTATATCCCTTTTCCTTTCCATAGCTTATTAACCTTTTACGGCCCCGAAAGTAAGGCCGCGAACCATATAACGTTGCACAAACATTGCAAACAATAAAATCGGGCCGGTCGAAATAACGCCGACGGCAGCCATTTCGTTCCACTGAATGCCCTGAATTGACATGAACATCTGCACGGTGGTAGGTAATGTCGGGGCACGGAAAGTGGTGAGGAACAAAGCGAATATGAGCTCGTTCCATGAATTGATTATGCAAAAAATAGCGGTTGCCATCAATCCCGGTGTCGAAAGCGGTAGCACGACCTTGATGAGCACCCCTATAGTTGAGCAGCCATCGACCAAAGCAGCCTCCTCAACTTCTTTTGGAATCTCTTCAAAGAACCCACGCATCATCCAGACAGTAAATGGAATATTAAATGTCATGTATGCAATAATCAGGACGAGGCGGGTATCAAGGATTCCAACAAAAATCGAAATTACAAAAAACGGTATAACCGCAGCGATTGCCGGAATCATGCGCATGGACAGCAAGAAAAATGCCATGCTTTCCTTCTTCTTGAAGTTATATCTGGCCATTCCATATGCTGTGATACTGCCTAAAATGAGTGAAACAACAGTTGTGGTGATAGAAATTACAAAGCTGTTTACCAAGAAGCTCTGGATATTGCGCAACCGAAACAAATTAATATAACTTTGTAAATTGACATTGGCAAACCAGTATGTGATTGACGGATTTCCAGCAAAGGCGATATCACGTAAGGAGAGTGATATCATCCAAAACAACGGAAAGATAGCCGCAATACAAATAATTACAATAGCTATTGTGATAGCAGTAGATTTTGCACCTTTAAGCAGACTGCTTCCATATCTGACATTCGTATACATTTTTAATCCTTTCCTTTTCGCATTTGCCATATCAAAAACCGGCTGATGATGGTTGTGCAAAGCATCAGAACAACAGCCATCGCTGCGGCACGACCTATCCAGTTAGTTTGGAAAAATCCCAACCGGAATACCCGCATACTCATAAACTCGGTTTCATTTCCGGGCCCTCCGAGGGTGAGGACAAAGGGTAAGTCAAATAATCTCAGGGCATCAATGCTTCGTAAAACCACTGCAAGCAGAAGCAACGGTTTGAGTAAAGGCAGAGTGATATAGCGAAACAACTGAAAAGATGTGGCTCCATCAATAAGCGCAGATTCGTAAGGCTCAACGGGAAGAGAGCTCAAACCGGCATAGATTATAAGAGCCATAAACGGAGTCCACTGCCAGATGTCAACCATCAGCACAGACCAATACGCATAACCAAACGATAGCCAGGGGACACTTACATCAAAGAAAGATAGAAAATAATTGATTACACCGCGTTCGGAATCAAGCATAAGCTTCCAAATTTGTGCGGCAATACTCGGCATTATGGTTATGGGGACAATAAGGCATCCGAAGACCAGGGGTTTGAATTTTATTTTTCTATTGAGCAATGTCGCAATGAAAAAGCCCAAAATCAATTGGCTTGTTGTAGCCAGAAACATGAATAAGAGGCTGATTCTTATGGAATGCCAAAAAGCTCTGTCAGCCCCAGAAAACAATCTGATATAGTTTTGAAGCCCAACAAACTCTACACTGCTCAAGGGGCGACCGAGCTCATAGTTTGTTAAGCTTATAACATATAGGAAAATGGCCGGAAATATGACCACCAGCACCATGATAAAAAAAGTAGGATATACAAACGGACCGTAATCCTTCTTCTTTGAATAGTAAAGACTTGATTCTTTAGCGTCGACTGCTTTCAACGATACCATCCTCGCTTTCAACTTGACCATCCGACACGCATGGAGTATACATAGATTTTTAAAGGTTGCTGCTTATCTTTATAAGCAACAACGTTGATAGGTCATTAAGAAACAAATGAACCAGTGAGGGGCAAAATGCCCCGCACTGATCCATCAAACAAATTTTTACAGATCGAGATCCAGCAATGCTTCCTGTGATCTTTCGATTGCGTCCTCTACAGATATCTGGCCGATTATGGCCATGTTGGCATATGTGCCGACGACATCAAGCATAGGACCAAGATTTTCGGTTGGTGGCAACCATGAAATACCACGCTCGACCAAAGCTTGCGCTCTGTCAAATGACTCAAGCTGAACTGGGAATGAGGCATCTGCTGCGACCATTTCTGGGTCTAAATAGATGGATGCACGTGTGGGCGTTCCACCGTTTTGTACGTAAACCTTAGCTTGAGGTCTGCCGGTCATGTATACGATAAATGCCCATGCAGCATCTTGGTTTTGTGAGTTTGCGCCAATACCTAAGCCCCAGCCTGCAAGCGCAGCGGCATCACCAGCAGGGCCTGTGGGTGTCGGAACAAAACCTACTCTGTCGTATATTCTGGATTGCTCAGGGTCAAGGATTCTGCTTGCAAGAGCAGTCGCATCGAGCCACATAGCAGCTCTTCCTTCAAGGAATGTTCCGAGCGCTTCTTCATGAGTGAATGTTGCGACATCGGGAGGTGCGTTTTGTAGCAAGTCTACAAAGAATTGGAGAGATTCGACAGTGCCTGGGTCTGTCATGGTTGGCTCCAGTGTTTGTTGGTCAATAAAACCATCTGAGAAATTGTACATAATGGTCATCCAGCCTGATGCGCAATGTATGCCTCTGGCTGCACGCATAGAAACGCCAAACAGGCCATCTTCTATGCCATTGAAGAAACGTGCAAGTTCAAGAAATTCTGCCATTGTTGTTGGCGGTGTTTGTCCATGTGCTTCAAACAAGTCGGTTCTATAGGCAATAAATCTGGTTTCGCCTGCCATCGGGATGGTCAGCTGTACACCGTCAAATGAGCTGATACCTTGGCGGTATGCGGCGATGATGTCTTCAAAATCATACCATGGAGGAGTTTGGTTCGCGTCGTTTATAAAGCGGCTCAGAGGTTCCGCAACGCCTCTTGAAGCAAATTCGCCAATCCAGAAGCCATCGACCATGATTACATCATATTGCCCTGTGCCGCCGGCAAAATCGAGCAAGAGGTCTGTGTTGAGCTGGACTTCGTTTATAACTCTCCAGTTTACTTCAATTCCTGTCAGCCTGGTAAAATCTTCTACCATAGCTCTTTGCATGGCTTCTGTTCCGGGATGGGTAGCCATAGCAACAGTGATTTCTGTTCCTTCGTGCATAGCCCTCATCGCAGCGCCCCAGCCTTCGACTGTGGACATGTCTGCGTCTGCGGGCAGTTCAGCAGGGGGTGTAGGGTCGGTGGTTGCTGTCTGAGGGGTACATGCCGCAAGCAGTGTAAATGCCATGACGGCGCAGAGTACCAGTGCGAGTAACTTTTTCATTTTATAGTTGCCTCCTAATATATTACATTAACTCGCAAATGCGAGGAATGCACGTTAACCCACCGCATAGAGTTACTCAAAGAGATATGCGATTGAAAAAATTGAGTCTCATGATATGCGGTCATAGAGGATATTTTTATTTGAGGGACTAATATCAAATTCTATAGCACAATGCTATTTTTGTCAATGATTTGTAATAAAGTCTTAATAATATAAACAACAGGGTCTCAATGATATAGGGGTGTTGTTTCGAGGTTGTATCAAAATGAAAAACGGAACACACATATGTGCGTTCCAAAGAGAGAAGGCAAATCCCTGTGTATGCGCAATATAATTCTTATATCACTTAAATCTGAATTTTTTGCCGGATTTTAATATTTCGTTGCCGCTAGAGCGAGCGCTTATAGCATCAATCACATTATAAACTGCATTTTTGTCCTCTTCAGAGAGCGGACGGAGACACTTGATAATCTCGCCAAAGGTGACACCATCAATGAACCTATCCTCCAAAATTCTGGGTGAAATATCTGATGATGTTTTTCCTAGTATGTAGTCAATCGTTACATCATACACTTCCGACAAATCCGTTAGGACATCAAAATTCGGATCTCGCTTTCCTCTCTCATACGAGGAAATAGAGCTGGCTGAAACATTAATGAGTTCCGAAACATCACTTTGTTTTAGCCCACGATTTTTGCGCAATTCAGATAATCTATCACCGACATCGCTCACTTTGATACCCTCAATCCATTTATTACCAGAATTATACTAGAAAAAAATTGGGTTAAGCGCATATTACACATATTGGCGATTGCGCATTTATTTTCTGGTTAAAATCGGCAATTTGGCGAATTGAGAGAATGTATTCAGAGCATTGATGATGACGTGACTATTTATATTGACATGAATCGGCAATGTATGTTATGTTCGATTGTGTGAGCCGTGAAAATTGGTACAATCGTTTGAGAATTGAGGAAAGATATGGAACTAACAAAAAATGAGCTGCA